>JBAXWQ010000023.1:0-19763 GCA_037128315.1 Opitutia bacterium
CTACACCGACCACGACAGCAACGTCCACCTGACGACCACTTTCCTGAGCAATCACGACGGTGGCCGTTTCACCTATTATCTGCAGCAGGACAATCCCGGTATTTCGTCGGCGCAACTGGCCGATCTCACGAGACTGGCTCATGGCCTGCTCTATCTGGCCCGCGGCCAGCCCGTGATCTATTATGGCGACGAGCAGGGCATGATCGGGAGCGGCGGGGGCGACACCCATTCGCGCGAAGACATGTTCGCGGCCCAGACCCCGGAATACAAAAATGCTCCGCTACTGGCCACCACCCGCACCGGCGCCGACGACAAATTCGACGAGCACCATCCGCTCTTCCAGTTTTTCTCCCGGCTGGGTGCGCTGCGCGCCAATCATGCCGCCCTGCGCAACGGCGCGATGATTCCCCGCCTCACGGGCGAGCCCGGCCTGTTTGCCTTCTCGCGGATCGAGCGCGGCGAGCGCTTGGAATACGTCGTCGCACTCAACAACTCCCGCACGACCCCGCTGACCACCGCCGTGCCGACCAGCCAGCCGGCCGGCGCCGCCCTCGAGCGGATTTTTGACTCCCGCACCCCGGATCAGCCCGGCCAGGAACGCCTGACGACGGACGCCACCGGGGCCGTGCGGGTGACCCTTGCCCCGCTGCAATTCGCGGTCTGGCGCGCCACCGCCGCGCTGCCCGCACCCGCCACCCCGGTGCAAATCGCGCTGGTGACCCCGGCCGAAGGCGCGAGCCTGACCTTCACCAGCCGCACGGTGGACGGACAGACCTTCCCCAGCCGGCGTGAAATCCGGGCCGAGGTTGCCGGCGGTGACGGGCTGGCCGAAGTGACCTTCGTCATGACGCGCGCCTCCCGCCCGGGACTATTTGAGTTGCTCGGCACGGATGACGCCGCGCCGTACCGGGTTTTTTGGTCGCCCCCGGCGGACCTCGCCGCGAACGAGGAACTATCCTTCATCGCCACGGTGAACGACCTGCGGGGCCACACCGCTTCCTCCCAGGTCAGCCGCCTCACGGTGGCTCCCTCCAAGGCGACCTTCGGTATTCGAGGAGCGATAAGCCCCCGCATCACCACCGCACCCGCGGCTACCGTCAGCGTGGCGGCTGGTGCCAAGCTCTCGCTCTCCGTGCAAGCCGTGGGCTCCGGGGCGCTCGAATACCAGTGGCTGCGCAATGATGAAAAGATCCCGGGCGCCACCGCCGCGACCTACACGGTGCCCGCGGCCGCCGCGGCTGATGCCGGGGCCTATCGGGTGCTGGTGCACAATCTCGCCGGGACAACGCTCGGTTCCCTCACCACGGTCACCGTCACCGGCGCCGGCCGGATTGAAAAGCACCCGGCCTTTCCCTCGGCCCTGGTTTCCCCCCGCGAGATCGATGTCTGGCTGCCGCCGGGCTATGAGGAAAATTCCGCCGAGCGTTACCCGGTGGTGTACATGCACGACGGCCAGAATCTTTTTGATGGCAGCCTCAGCTACGGCGGGACCGCCTGGGAAGTGGATCGCGCCGTCTGCCGCCTGATGCAGGCCGGCAAGACCCGTGGCGCCATCATTGTCGGCATCTGGAACACCGGCATGGGCCGCTTCCCCGAATACATGCCGAAAAAGGCCGTGACCGGCGAGACGCTGGCCCTGTTTCCCGGCGGTCCGACCATGCCCACCGCCGGCATCAGTTCGGATGCCTACCTGAAGTTTCTGGTGACAGAATTGAAGCCCTTCATCGACCGCACCTATCGGACCCAGCCGGACGCGGCCCACACCTCGGTCATGGGCTCAAGCATGGGCGGGCTGATCTCCGCCTATGCCCTGTGTGAATACCCGCTGGTGTTCGGTAGCGCCGGCTGCGTCTCGACCCACTTTCCGGCGGGCAATGGCGCTGTCGTCGACTATCTCGCCCGCAGCCTGCCGAAGCCCGGGCAGAACAAAATCTGGTTCGACTACGGGACCAAGACGCTTGACGCGCTCTACGAGCCCTTCCAACAGCGGGCGGACGCGGTGATGACGGCGGCCGGCTACACCGCGGGCCGCGACTGGATCACCCGGAAGTTCGAGGGCGCGGAGCACTCCGAAAAATCCTGGCGGGAGCGCGTGGATCTGCCGCTGGAGTTTCTGCTGCGGCCGTGACCTTGTGGTCGCGTGCCTCCTACCAGTTCCGGATTGATTTGGATCGCTTCACTTGTGGGCGGGGTGCCCTCACCCCGCGAGGCGCGGTTCGCGCAAGCTGAAACCCGCGGGGTGGGGGCACCCCGCCCACAGTAGAATCCGAAAGGGGACCGTAACCGGCGTTCACTCCTTTGCCGCCGGCGGGTCGAAATCGATCGGGATGCTGACCTTGGTCTCGACGGGCCGGCCGTTTTGCACGCGGGGCAGAAAACGCCATTCCCGCACCGCTTCCAGGGCCGCCTCGGCAAAGGCCGGGTTGTTCGTGCGGTCGACCACCGGGTCCAGCACCGCGCCCTGCGGGGTCACGCGCACGGTCACGACGACCTCACCCTTGAGCCCGCTGGGGCGCAGGGCGGCGGGATAACCCGGCGTCGAGCCAAAGAAGGGCTTGGGGCCCGCGTCTTTCACCCCGACGATCCTTTGGGCGATCATCCGGTCGAGTTGCTCGCGGCGAAAGGCCTCCGGTTGTTCGGATTGGAGCACCTCGGTGCCGCCCACAAACAAATGCAGGGTGGCCTTGACGGAGCCAAAGCTCTGTTTCCGGCTCACGGCGTAGGTGAAAGGCTTGGGCTTCCGCTCTTGCAGCTGCCCGACCTCACAAACGACCAGGCTCTTTCCGGCATTGGCGAACTCCGTCTCGATCACCAGGAAGACATCCTCGAGGGGATAATCCGCCTCAAACTTGGCGTCGAAATGAAACACGCTCTCGATCTGCCCCTGCGGATCGCCCTGGTTGGCGCGGTGCCCCAGCGGGTTCGGGTGCGCATCGCCGGCGCCATCGAAGACCCCTCCGCCCGAAATGCCCTGCGGTTGGGCAATGTCGGCATTCACCGCAATCTGCTGGTGATCGGTGGTCGAGACCTTCAGCCCCCGCACCTCGATGTAAACCGGCAGGAATTCGTCCACCTTGCGCAAGGCATAGCGATCGCCATGGGCGGCCACCAGCGCCCCTTGCTCCATGATGAACGGATGGCCGTCGCTGACCTTGAGCACGGGGTGATAGGCCTTGTCCGGCTCCAGCACATAAAGCCGGCTCTGGGCGGCCAGCGGCAGGGTGGTCGCGAGCAGGAGCATCGCTCCCACCCAAAATTGCGCACCGCCTGAGCTTGAATGATGCTGCCTCGCTTTCTCGCCGTGACCCGCGGGGATGGTGGTTCTCATGTTTGAAGGGATGAAACAACCCCAACCTAGTTAAGCCGGCCGGCGGGTCAACCGCCCCGCACTGCCATCGCGGTATCGTCCTTGATCTATAAGATTTGCCTCGGTGGGGATTAACGTCGTCCCCGGCGCCCGCCTGGGCTCCACGGCGGCGCTGGGTGCGGGACCGGGGCCCTTACTTTTTCCCCGGCGGGCGGCTGAGGTACTCCTGGCTGCGGCGGATGTTGTCGCGCACCTCCACTTCACTCCAGTCGTGGTCGATCATCTGCTTGCGGTAATTGCGCAGGCCGGTCTCATCCGGGTCGCGGCCGAGCAGATCCTGATAGGCACGCCGGATGATGCGATCGACGCCCTCCTGGCGGTATTCATTGCCCCGCCGGATGTGGTCGCGGACCATGCGCTCGGTCCAGCCTTGGTCAATCATGACCCCATGGTAATAACGCAGGCCGGCGGCATCGGGCGCGCGACCCAGCAGGTCCTGATAAGCGCGCTTGATGACGCCATCGACGTCCACCTCGCGCCCGCCGTCGTGCCGGGATCGCACCCCCTCG
The DNA here is from genome assembly GCA_037128315.1 of Opitutia bacterium. Lineage (GTDB taxonomy): Bacteria > Verrucomicrobiota > Verrucomicrobiia > Opitutales > Opitutaceae > Lacunisphaera. Next base: position 3,877 of record JBAXWQ010000023.1, read on the forward strand.
ACCCGGAGGGAGGAAATCCGGTCGTTCCAACTCACCTGGGGGGTGTCGGGCAACCGGCGGGCCGTTAGGTCGCGCACATTTTCCGTCAGCCGCATCACCGCCCCGCGATAGCGGGCCTGCTCGTAGACGGTGACGACCGCGCCGCCCTCCACGCGTACGGAGGAGATGGTGTCGTTCATGCCGCCCCCGTTGGGATAGTTCTTGCCGGAAAGATTATCGATGGCGTCGCCGGGATAGAGCACCAGAAAGCTGCCCCGGAAATCCGCCTGCTGGTAAATAATGACGCAAGGCTCGTTGCGGTAGCGATCATCGTCGCGGTGCTCCGCGCGGGCGACCGGGAGGAAAAGGCTCAAGCCGAGGCAGAACATGACGAGTTTCATGGAGAAAAAAGGGGGTGCGAAGGTGACCGGCAGATTCTTTCCGTTGTTCCACCAATGCCGGGCCCACCATTCCGGGCAACCAAATCCGACCGGGTGAAAGGGCCCGCGTTGCCTGGCCGTACCGCCTAAGGCCGTTGAACACACTTCAACTACTGCGGCTTACCCAAAGAAGTTACGCGAAGGGGATTGTAGGTAGGGCGGCGAGTCCCTTCGCCGCCGCGAGGAGCCCCGGCGCGGAACGGAGAGTCCGCGCCCTACCCAAGGCACCGTCACTTCTTTGGGTAATCCTCCATAATGGAAGGCCCGCAGACGCGGGCCCCTACCATTTTCCTCAGCCCAATTAATTTATCTGCCCCCGTCTTGGCATGCGACGTGCATTATTCGTGTTCTCCCGCCTAGCGGGAATTTGGGGTAAATAGAAAGCTAAGGCGGGCCGCTTAGGGGTAGGCGGCCCGCCACTTTTTTATGGCGGCCCGCCCGCCTCGCTGGAACGGCCGCAGATGCCGTTGACATCCCCGCCCCCTGGCCGTTTGGCATAGGGGAATGGTACTGCCTTCTTCCGCCAGCGTCTCCGTGCGGAACCTTTCCAAGGGCTACGGCCCGGTCTTGGCGGTGCACGACCTCAGCCTGGCGGTCATGCCCGGTGAAATTTTCGGCCTGCTGGGGCTCAACGGCGCGGGCAAGACCACCACCCTGGAGTGCATTTTGGGCTTACGCCAACCGGATACCGGCACCATCACCCTGGCGGGGATTAATGCCAAGGACGACCCGGTGCGCGCGCGGCAACAGGTCGGTGCCGTGCTGCAGTCAACTGCCCTGCAAGAGAAGCTTACGCCCCGGCAGGCGCTGCGGTTTTATGCCTCGTTCTACCCCAATGCCGCCGATCCCGGCGCCCTGTTGGAGTATTTTGACCTGGTCGCGAAGGCGGATGAACCCTTTGCGGCCCTGTCCGGCGGGCAGCAACAACGCCTCTTTCTCGCGCTCGCGTTCATCAACCAGCCGGAGGTTGTCATTCTGGATGAGCCCACCGCCGGGCTGGATCCGCGGGCGCGCCGGGAAATGCATCAGCTGCTCCTGCAGATGAAGGCCGAGGGGCGGGCAGTATTGCTGAGCACCCATGATCTGGAGGAAGCGCAGAAATTGTGCGACCGCATCGGGATTTTGCATGCCGGCCGGCTGATCGCGGTCGATTCGCCGGCCGCCTTGCTCGCGCGCGCTCCGGCCGTGTCCCGCATCATTTTTCGCACCGTCCACCCGTTGGTGGTCAAGACCGTTGCCGCCTGGCCGGGCGTGATCGAGCTGCGGCCGCGCGCGGACGGCTGGCAGCTGGTCACCCGCGAGCCCAACGCGCTGGTCGTCCGTCTGGCCCAGCACCTGGAAGCGGAAAACAACCCGTTGCTTGAGCTGAGTATTTGCGGGCCTTCGCTCGAAGACGTCTTCCTTGACCTGACGGGCCGGGCGTGGTCGGGAGCCAATCCACCGGAGCCGGCGCCATGAAAACCGGACTGCTCCGCCACCCCCTCCTGACGCTCTGGCTGAATTTCCGCAGCACCCAGGCGCTGGTCTATGGCTATCTGGTTCCGATTCTTTTTCTCCTCGCGTTTGGCAGTATTTTTCGGGGCGACACCCCATTGCTCTCCCATCAAATGGGCCAGCTTCTCACCATCAGCATTTTGGGCGGCGCCTGCTTTGGTCTGCCCACGGCGCTGGTCCATGAGCGTGAACGCGGAGTCTGGCGACGCTACCGCCTGCTGCCGGTTCCCCTTGGCTCGTTGGTGGCAGGCACACTGCTGGCGCGTCTTTTCCTGGTGGCCACCGCCGCCTTGCTGCAGATTGTCCTGGCCCGCGTGGTCTATGGCACACCCTGGCCCCTGCATCCCGGGCTGGCCTTGGGGGCTTTCCTGTTTGTGGCCTATGCCTTTCTCGGACTGGGTCTGTTGGTCGCTGCGCTCGCCGACGATGTGCCGGCGGTCCAGGCCTTGGGGCAATGCCTCTTTTTGCCGATGATCATGCTCGGCGGGGTCGGTGTGCCCCTGGCCGTCCTGCCGGGCTGGGCCCAACGCGTGGCCGGCTTCATGCCCGGACGCTACGCGGTCGATGTGTTGCAGCGCTGCTTCACGGAACCCGCCGGCTTGAGCGGGGCGGGTTTCAGCCTGCTGGCCCTCGGCGTGATTGGTACCGCCGCGGGCGCCTGCGGGCTTAAGCTGTTTCGCTGGGATGCGGGCCGGTCAACCACCCGCGCTTCTCTCCGGTGGGTCGCCGTAGCCTTGTTGGCGTGGGCCGTCGTCGGCCTGGCCGCCGGACTGAGCGGCCGGCTGGCGCCTGTGCTGCCGGCGGGCACGGGCTATACCGCCATCACCACCGCGCAGATGGACCAAGTAACCTATGAGGACCTCCCCGGCGACAATGAACTCGCCACCCGGTTGGCCCCGCGCTTCACCCCGGCGCAAATGACCCGGATGAGTGATTTCGCCGTCTGGCTCAAGGCCTGGCCGCCCGGCCGCGGGGATGATCCTGTCCAAGGGGCCCGTCAGCTGCTCAGCGTCGCGGCCATCGCCGATCTCGGCGCCGATCTGCGCGAGGCCGAGATTGCCCGGGTGGTGTTTGACGAATTGCAGGTGCGCCACGACCCCACCACCTTGGGCCGCATCCTGACGTGGATCATCCTGAACCCGAATGAGGGCACGGTCGTGACCCAGGCACGCGAGCTGGGTCTGCGCCGCCACCCAGCCGAGGTGTATGTCCGGGAACGCAGCGTGCTCTACGCCAAAAAATTCCTTGGTCGGCTACGGGGTAAAATACCGGATTAAGCCGCCGAAAAAACGCCCGAAAAATTACTTCCGGGCGTTCCCTGTCTCAGGATGAGAAACTCAGGCCTCCAGCTGGGGCCGCGTGGGCTCCGGCCAATCGACGTGGAAGAACTTGCCGCGCGGCTTGTCGGTGCGCTCGTAGGTGTGGGCCCCGAAGTAGTCGCGCTGCGCCTGGAGCAGATTGGCCGGCAGCCGGGCCGAGCGGTAGCTGTCGTAGTAGGAGAGGGCCGAACTGAACGTCGGCGCCGGCACGCCGCACTCGGCGGCGAGCGAGACGACCTTGCGCCAGTTTTCCTGCGCCTTCTTCACCGTCTTGTTGAAATACGGGTCGAGCAGCAGATTCGCCAGGTGCGGATTCCGCGCGTAGGCCTCGGTGATCTTCTGCAGGAAGGCGGCGCGAATGATGCAGCCGCCGCGCCAGATCTGGGCGATCTCGCCGAAGCTGAGCGTCCAGTTGTATTCCTTCTGCGCCGTGCGCATGAGCTGGAAGCCCTGCGCGTAGGAACAAATCTTCGAGCAGTAGAGGGCATCATGGATGGCCTGGATGAGCGCCTTCTTCGAGCCGCGGTATTTCTTGCCCGGGCCCTTCAGAATCTTCGAGGCGGCCACGCGCTCCTCCTTGATGGCGGAGATGCAGCGGGCGAAGACGGACTCGGCGATGGTCGGGGCCGGCACGCCCATGTCGAGGGCGTTGGTCGAGGTCCACTTGCCGGTGCCCTTCTGGCCCGCGGTGTCGAGGACGATGTCGACGAAGGCCTTCTTGGAGGCCGGGTCCTTCTGCTTGAGAATGTCGGCGGTGATCTCGATCAAAAAGCTGTCGAGCGCGCCGGCGTTCCACTCGCTGAAGATGGCGCCCATCTCGGCGGCCTTGAGGCCGAGCAGGCCTTGCATCAGGGCGTAGGCCTCGCAGATCATCTGCATGTCGCCGTATTCGATGCCGTTGTGGACCATCTTGACGTAGTGGCCGGCCCCGTTCTCGCCGATGTAGGTGGCGCAGGGCACGCCGCCGACCACCGGTTTGCCCGGCGCGGCCCCGGTGAGGGGTTTGCCGGTCTTCGCGTCGACCTTGGCAGCCACCGCATTCCAAATGGGGGCGAGTTCCTTGTAGGCCGCGGCGTCGCCGCCGGGCATCAGGGCCGGGCCGAAGCGGGCTCCTTCCTCGCCGCCCGAAACGCCGGAGCCGATGAAGCGGAGGCCTTTTTCCTTCAGGGCCTTCTCCCGCCGGATCGTGTCGGTCCAGAGGGCGTTGCCACCGTCAATGATGATGTCGTTTTGTTCGAGCAGCGGGACGAGGCCGTCGATGACGGCGTCGGTGGCTTTTCCCGCCTGCACCAGAATGATCATCTTGCGCGGCTTGGCCAGCGAGGCCACGAACTCCTGCAGCGTCTTGGTCCCGACGAGGCCGCCGGGCGTGGCGGGGTTTTCCGCCACAAACTTGTCGGTCTTTTCGGTGGTGCGGTTGTAAACCGAGATCCGAAAGCCGTGGTCGGCGATATTGAGTGCGAGGTTCTGACCCATGACGGCAAGGCCGATGAGCCCGATGTCGGAGTAAGTATTGGCCATAAGCCGTTATTTTTTAACGGCAGCCCCGCAAAGACCAACCCGATTTTACCCCGGTTCGTGTAATAACCGCCCCTGATGGGAACGATCAGGGCTTGGGGGAGGATTGCTGCTTGGTCGCGTACGAGCCGGCGCTGGGGAAAAACGGCGCGATCCGCTCCACGAGGGGCGTCATGAACTTCGGTTCGTTGCGGTTATAGACCCACGAGAAAAACACCACCGACGTCACCACGAAGATCACGACCCCGGCGATGACTTTGTTCATCTTCATGATCCGGCGCAGGATAAAAACCCCGACCACCAGGCCCGCGACGGCGATGCCGACCTTTAACCACACCTCTGGCGGCAGGGACTTCAGTTTTTCCCAAGCAGTAACGGCGAGAAAGGGCATGGCTTTGGGGTTAGCCGGAAAAGCCGGGGAGACGAGCCATTTTTTGCGCCCGGTGTTTTTTGACCATTGATTGGCAAAATCCGCAGGGCCCCGGGTTGACTGTAGGGTCGCCGCTTGTCGGCGGACCGTTCCGCGATCGAACGACGGCGCGGCGACAAGCGCCGGCCCTACGCCCGATACAATGATTGCGCCGCTTCAGTGATACCGGATGGCCCGGCCGAGGTAGTCGAGCAGCCACGCTTCCTTCCAGATGCGGAAGCGTCCCTCGGGGGTGATTTTTCCAAATTCCTCGCGCTCGGCGTGGGGCAAGAGATAGCCCAGCTCCAGGTTGATCATTTCCATGTGCTGCTGTTGCTGGTTGATGTCGTCGATCGGGCTGATTTCCCACGTGATCGGCTGCTCCCCGGATTGCGTCAGGCGCTCACTGTGCCGCACGACCAGACGCGCCAGGCTGCGCCGCCATGGGCTGCGTTCCACATGCCAGCTCTCGGGATAAAACCCGCCAAAGGGAATATAGAGGTTGTCCGTCACATAACGCCGGGTGCCCGTGGTGAGGGTGGCGAGGCTGAAGCACACGGTGATGGCCCCGTTTTCCTGCGGCACAAACAACACGTGCAGCCGCTGCGTGTTGTCGGGATTGTGATAGACCGAGGTCCGCAGCCAGATGCCGCCCCCGATCTCGGCCTTGAGCGCCTGGATGTGGGTGTAGCGCTGGTCGCGCAACCAGTCGCGCACCCGCAGCAAGCGCCGCTGCGTCGGCCACTCGTCGCCGCCCGTGTTGATCTGGTAGCGGGGGAAAAGCGGCAGCGGGCTGAGGCTGATCGCGCTGACTTTCAGCCAGTTGAAGCCGGACTCGAGCAGGAACCACAAAATAAACACCACCAGGGCGATCACCCAGAACGGCCGGTCGATGAAGGCGAGCTGCTCGTTGGCCTGCGCGGAAAAGATGGCAAAGAGAATCCAGCGCAGCCAGCGGATCATGATCGCCAGAATCGGCGAGGCGACCCGCAGGTTGATGTAGAACAACAACAGCAGGACCGCCAGGGCCGGGGCCAGAAACAGCGAAAGTTCTTCCGGCATGTTCAGGGCGGGTTACCGGTTAAGCGCTGCGGATATTTAGGGTGTGTATTCAACCCCGGTTTGTCATCCTGAGCGGAGCGAAGGATCCACGGCATCGAAGGCCTTATCGCGAGCGAAAGCATGGATGTCACACCAGCCTGCTGGCTAGACTTCACTTCGTTCATGATGACAGGAAACTGATCGTGGGTGGGCTGGAATACACGGCATAAAACCTTTCGGTGGTGGAACCCGGCCTCCGGACGGGTTTAGCCCGACCGCGCCGCGAGTAAACGCGTCCGGAGGCCGCGTTCCACCCAGGGTTTCATGGCAGTTCTCAGCTCAGGCGGACCGGCATGATCACGCACACGAAGCTTTCCAGCGTCTTGAACACGCCGGGGCTGACTTCGTCCTTGAGCTCGAAGAACACCTCGTCCTTGGTCAGGGCGCGGAGCGGATCCATCACAAACTGGGGATTGAAGGCCACCTGCAGTTCCGGTCCGCTGTAGGATATGGCCATCGACTCATGGGATTCGCCGAAGTCCGGGGAGGACGCGGTGATCTCGAGCAGGTTGGTGGAAAGCTTGATCTTGACCGAGTTGGATTTTTCGGAGGTCACGAGCGCCGCGCGGTGCACGCATTGGAGGAACAGCTCGCGCTCCAGCTTGATGCGCTGGTGCGTCTCCTTTGGGATCACCTGATGGTAGTTCGGATAGTTGCCCTCAACCACCTTGGAGAAGAGATAAATGCTGTCGGTCAGCCCGCTGGTGTCCTTGCCCGTGTCGATCTGGAAGGCCGCCCGGCGCTCGTTGAAGGCCACCTTGAGTTTCTCGCCCTTGCCGAGCAGGCGCAGCAGCTCGGCCACGGTCTTGGCCGGCAGAATGATGGCGCCGGCGCTGCCGGCGGGAACCGTGAGCTCCTTGCTGACCAGCGCGAGGCGGCGGCCATCGGTCGCGACGAGGGCCAGTTTCCCGTCCTTGAAGTTGAAATAGACGCCGTTGAGGATGTACCGGGTCTCGTCAGTCGATTGGGCGTACGAGACATTGCTCAGCATCGTCGCGATCTCGCTCTGCTCGAGCACATAGGTCTTGTCGTCGGTCGAGTCGGGCAGCTTCGGAAATTCCTCCGCGCCGATGCCCATGATGCGGAAGTTCGAACCGCCGGAAGCGATCTTCACCTGGTGGGCCGCCGAGGCATCGAAGGAAACGTCGATGTTGGGCAATTCGCGAACGATGGTGGCCAGGCGCTTGACGGGCAAGGTGACCGAGCCCCCTTCCTTGACCTCCGCCTTGATCTTGCAGCGGATGCCGAGGTCGAGGTTGGTGGTCGTGAGGGAAATGCAGTCCTTCTCCGCCTCGATGAGCACATTGCTCAAAATGGGCATGGCGGCCTTGGAGCCAACCACGTTGAGGACCTGGGCCAGGCCGTTGCTGAAGTGGTCGCGGTTGATCTTAAATTTCATCGGGCAAGGAGCGTTATTGGGCTTTTAACTAACAAAGGATGATTAGGGAGGTATTCAATAAGGAATTATTCGTATTATTATGGGGTGACAAATTGCCGATAACTTTGGTTTTCCCCCATGAGCCCGCGGTTTGCCGGCTGGTGAGCCGTTGACGAATAACAGCCAATAACCCCGGGTTTGTTCACAGCCAGAGGTTATTCAGAAGTTTCCTGCTTCATTTTCACAACCTTGCGGCGCAGGGCGCGCATCTGGACATGGCGGACGCCGCGTTGGTAGTGGGCGAACAACCCGAAGAAAATATATGCCAGAAAAAGGAAGAAGAAGGCAATTTCCTGCAGGCGCCAGACGACGACCCCGACCACGATGACCCCGACAAAGGAGCGGAAGCGGGTTTTGGTCTCCCAGTTGACCTGCTTGAAGCTGGGGTAACGGACGGTGCTGACCATCAGGAAGGACACGAGGATGAGCAGGAGGGGCAGGGCCAGGGTCAGCTGCCGCAGCTCCCGGGCGTTGGCCGCCATGTTGAGCAGCAGCAGCACGAGGGTGGCGACCGTTCCGGCGGCAGCCGGGATGGGCAGGCCGACAAAGTCCTTGCTCGACTCCGCCTCGGCGCGATGCAGCAGCGGATTCGTGATGACGTTGAAACGCGCCAGCCGCACGGCCCCGCACAGCAGGTAGATGAAGGCAATGATCCAGCCCAGCTCGCGAAACCACTGGTATTCCTCGCGCGGCGCCAGAATGAGAAAGAAAACCATCAGCGCCGGCGCCATGCCGAACGAGACCACGTCCGCCAGGGAATCAAACTCGGCGCCGAACAGCGAAGTCCGCCCCCCCATGCGCGCCAGCCGGCCGTCGAGCGAGTCGAAGACCACCGCCGCCAAAATGAGCCACACCGCGTCGGTGAAGAGCGTGTTCCACGACAGGTGCGGATGCTGCAGCGCGTATTCCCCGCCGTCCGCGATCAGGCGGGCCTGGATGCACTTGATGACCGCGACAAAGCCGCAGAAGAGGTTGCCGGCCGTCATCAGGTTCGGCAGAAAATAGATCCGGCTCGCCTGGGTGACGTTGTAGGGATTGTCGCGCTGCTCGAGGTCGGACATGGCGGCGTTACTTGGTCAGGCTTTCGAGGTACTTCCAGAATTTCGAGTCCTGCTCCACCAGTTGCTGCTCCGACACCGGCAGCTTCATGCGGAAAAGCCAGTCCTCCAGCGAGGATTTGTGCAGGATGTAATGGGTGTGGAGGGTGTCGCCGACCACCTGGAAATAGAAGCGGAATTCCCCCGCTCGCAGCCGGTAAAAGTCTTTCCCGGCGCGGTTGAAACGGCCCAGCGGCTCGCGCGGCTGCGCGAGGTCGGCCGGGCGGATCTTGGTGATCGGCTCGATCACGGCCAGCTGCGCCAGCTTGTCGAGCCGGTTCAGCTCGCGCATGCTTTGTTCGGAAAAAGTAACCTGGTACATGGTCGGTGGGCTTGGGTGGAGACTGTTGGTAATACCGCTCGTCTTGTCTAGGCCTTATCACCCTATAACCCCCTTCGCTTTGGGAAAGCCAGCCCTGTATTCCCCCCTGTGAAAAGTTCAGCCTTGGACAATAGCGCGATCAGCCCAGGACAGAAATCAACGAGGCTGTAGGAGGGGCTTTACGCCCCGATATTGGACGACCCTGCGCGGCGGTGCTGCCTAATCGGGGCATCAAGCCCCTCCTACAGCCAGAGATCTTGGGTTATTGCCGCGGAGCCGGATACCGCATCTTTGTTGCACGGGCCGGCAACCCCGGTAGAAAGCCCCCATTAAAACACCCCTGATTGTCACCCTGGCCGATATCCGGGCGGCGCGCCGGCGCATTGCCGGGGGCGTGGTGGTCACGCCCTGCCCGGAATCAATCCCGCTCTCGGAAATAACCGGCGCGCGGATCTTCTGCAAACACGACAACCTGCAGCGCACCGGCTCTTTCAAGGAGCGCGGGGCGCGCAATGCCCTCCTGCGGTTGCCGCCCGCCCAAAAAAAACGCGGCGTGATCGCCGCCTCCGCCGGCAACCATGCGCTCGGGCTGGCCTATCACGGCCAGCTACTGGGCATTCCCGTCACCGTGGTGATGCCGGACTATGCCCCGCTCATCAAGGTCAGCACCTGCCGCCGGATCGGCGCGCAGGTCATCATTTGCGGCCGCGATTTCGCCGAGGCCCGCGCCCGGGCGGATGAGCTCGTCGCGCTGGAGGGGCTGACCTACATCCATGGCTTTGACGCACCGGACATCATCGCCGGCCAGGGCACACTCGGTCTCGAGGTGCTCGAGCAGGTGCCGGACGTCGACGCCATTGTCTGCCCGGTCGGCGGCGGCGGCTTGATCGCCGGCCTGGCGCTGGCGGTGAAAGCACTGCGGCCCCGGGTGAAGGTCATCGGGGTGGAGAGTGTGGCCACGGGTAATTTCACCGCCGCGCTGCGCGCCGGCAAACCGGTCAGGATGCCACGGCGGCCCACGCTGGCCGACGGCCTCGCGACCCTCACCGTCGGGACCAACGCCTTTGCGCTCGCCCGGCCCCGCGTGGATCGCGTGGTCCGCGTGACGGAGGATTGGATCTCGCTGGCGATTTTGCGCATGGTCGAGCTGGAGAAATCCGTCGTCGAGGGCGCGGCGGCGACCCCGCTGGCCGCCATGATGGCCGGCCTGCTGCCCGAACTGCGCGGCAAAAAAGTCGTGCTGGTGGTCTGCGGCGGCAACATCGACCCGGCCATCCTCAGCCGCGTGATCGAGAAGGGCCTGGTGAATGACGGCCGCATGACCCGCTTCACCGTCGTGATCAGCGATCGGCCGGGTGGCCTGGCGGCGCTCTCCCGCGTCATCGCGGAGTCCGGTGCCAGCTTCAAGGACATCGAGCACGACCGCGCTTTCAGCGGTCCGGACATCTCCGCGGTCAACGCGGTCTGCACCGTCGAGACCCGCGACCACGCGCACATCCGCGAACTGCACCGCGCCCTGCGCAAAAACGGGTTTCCCTTGGTGGTTTCGAAGTAGGCAAATACTAATTCGCGTTGTCGTCAGCAGTTCGCTGTAGCGGCAGGCGTCCCTGCCTGCCGGGATCACGGGCACAAACTCGGCAGGCAGGGACGCCTGCCGCTACTTACGGCGCGCCAATCTGGTCACGCAACCCGTTGGCCCAGTCGACCAGCAGCTTGATCTCGTCCGCCGTAAGCCGGGACTCGGGATGCATCCAGGTGTAGGACTTCAGGGGCATTTCCCGGTGTTCCACCTCATCGGCGATTTCCTCGGCCTTTTTCCCCGCCCGCTTGGCGGTGTAGGTGCCGAAGCTGGAGAAATCCAGATGGCGCCGGGCATCCTGCACGTGCTGGTTCAGCCACCAGCCGACCGGCTGCACCTCCGCATACCAGGGATAGTGCGTGTTGTTCGAGTGGCAATCATAGCAGGCCCGTTGCAGCAGGCCCTGCACCGGCGCCGGCACCGGATACTTGACGGAGATGTCCTGCGGCCCGGGCGCAGTCGACACGTTGCGCGCCGGCCGGATGAATTGGACGGCCACCCATACGACAAGCAGGCCAAGGAGGATTTTTTTGATCATGGGGCGGGCGGGCTGGGTAAAGCCGCCGGCTCGTCGGGCAAGCGCTTGATCCGTTCCTTCAGGGGCGGATGGGTGGAAAAGGTTTTCTTGGCCTGGCCGCCCGGCTGCTGGAGCTGGACCAACACGCTGCGCAGGCCGCCGGGGGCGTAGCCGGTGAGTGCGGCCAGATTGTGGCCGGCCTGGTCGGCGGCATACTCGGTCGGCTGGTCAAAGCCCTTCTCGATCAGGCCGGCCGTGATTTTGCCCACCCCGACGTCGAATTGCTGGAGTTGCGCATCAACCTGGCCCGCCGCGGCGCTGGCCTGGCGGTAGTCGCCGCTGTATTTTTCCAGCAGGCTTTTGCTGCCGGCAAAAAACTCGTCGCGCCGCACAATGTTGAGCGCGTGCTTGCGCGTGATGTGGGCGATCTCGTGGCCGAGAATGCCGGCGAGCTGGTCGTCGCTCGCGGCCAGGTCGTAGAGCCCGCGGGTGATGAAGACGTAGCCGTCGGGGGCGGAGAAGGCATTGACCGTGTCGCTGGCGAGCACGCCGAACCGCCAGCTGAGCCCCGGCCGGTCGGAATAGCGGGCCAAAGCGCGACCCACCAGGTTCACGCGGTGCGAGACGTCCTCGTCGCGCACCAGCCCGCCGAACTTGGCGATCACCTCGAGTGCGACGGAATCGCCGATGACTTTTTCCTCCTCGGGGCCGATGCCGGCCGCGCCCTTCGCCACCTTGCTGGCGTCCTTCGCGGTGTCGGTGATGGTCTTGGCCTTGTCGATCGCCTTGGTGAGCTTGCTAAAGTCAAACTGGGCCCGGGCCGGACCGGCGACGAGGGCGAGGCACGCGGTATAAACCAACAGGAGGCGCGGGTTCATTTGTATTCCCCCTTCTTCTGCGCCTGCAGGAATTCATCGACCTGTTCGTCGGTCAGATTGGCGCTCTGTTCGAGCAACCAGTCCAAATCTTCCCGGGCACTCTCCAGACCGCGCCGGCTGGCGTAGTCGGCGGCCGCCGGCGTGAGGCCGCGCGCGGCGGCCGTGGCCGTCGTCTGGGCGGCCGCCACGGGCAGTCCATCGAGACCCTTCGTCTCAACCGGCGGGATCTCCGCGAGGTTGCCCGAAAAAACCCAGCCGGCCTGGGGGCCGTCGCTGACGTGCAGCCAGTTGCCCTTGCTCTCGGTGACCGTGAGCTTGCGGCCCAGGGCCAGCTCGCCAGCGGCCGCCGCCAGCGGCGAGGGCTCGGCGAGTAGGGTGGTCTTGAAACGTTTGGTGTAGACGACGCTGCCGGCGACGAGGGCGGCTTCGACGGAAACAGCGGCGACCAGCAGGAGCACCAGGGGCCAGGGGCCGGGTGGGGTATGGGGTTTCATTTGGATTCCAGGGTTAAAATCGGCTCCCAATCAGCGGGCGGCGCGGTTTGCGCATACCGGGTAGACTCCTCCCGCAACCGGCCGGTGGTCAAGTCACCAGGCATGATCGCCTCCGCCTGGTCCAGGGCCGCCGCGGCGGCGACAAACCGGCCGGCCACGTAGGCGTCGTAGCCGGCCCGGTACGCGGCGAGGAATTCCCGCTGGCGGTCCGACAGGTCTTCCGGCGCCCCGAGCAGGGTGTGAACCTCGATGGCCACCGCCTTGCCCTTCACGCGCAACCGGGCGAGCGGTCGCGTCACCAACACCCCTTGCACGCGGCGGGCGGTTTCCTCCCCCAGCAGAATGCCCGTGCCGAAAACCTTGTTGGCCGCCTCGAGGCGCGAGGCGAGATTCACGGCATCGCCCATCACGGTGTAGTTCTTCTTCCGGGAGGAGCCCAGGTTGCCGACGATCATTTCGCCCGTGTTCAGGCCGATCCGGACCGCCAGCCGCACCCCGGTCGCATCGGCGTAGCGGGCGTTGATGCCCGCGAGCTGGCGGTGGGCGTCCAGCGCCGCACGGCACGCGGCGAGGGCGTGATTGGGCAGGGCCTGGGGCGCGCCGAAAACCGCCATGACGGCATCCCCAATGTATTTGTCCACATACGCGCCATGGTTGAGCAGGCACTCGCTGGTCTCCTCCAGGTAGGCATTGACGATCTCGACCATCAGCTCGGGCTGGTCCTTGAGTTTTTCGGACAGGTCGGTGAACCCGGCCAGGTCGGAGAAGAAAACGGTGGCCTCGCGCCGTTCGCCGCCCAGGCGAATGGATTCCGGATGCCGCACCAACTGGGCCACGATGCCGGGATCCACGTAGGCGCCGAACATCGCCTGGATCTCCCGCTTGCGCGCCTGCTCCCGCCAAAAACTTTCGGCCACGACGCCCAGCAGGGTCAGCCCCACGGCGGCGAACGGGGTGGCCGGGGGCAGAAACCAGCCGGCGGCCAGCAGCCCATAGGCGCCGGCCAGCAGCCCAACACCGAGGGCCGCGGCGGCGGTCACCGGCACCAGCAGCGTCGAACGCCGCCGTCCGGCCCACATAACCGCCACACCCATCAGCAGGGCCCCGAGCAACACGCCCGGGCGAGGCACGGTGGCGATGAAGCCGCCGGCCACCAGGTTGGTCCAGGCGGTCCAGTGCAACAACACGCCGGGCTCGATCTGGCCGACCGGCAGGGGCTTGAGGTCAAAGGTCCCGCTGGCGTTGGCCCCGATGAACACGGTGCGGCCGCGGATCAGGGCGGTCGTGGCGTTGGTCACCCCGGGCTCCGCCGCCAGGGCGCGGGCCACGCTTTCGGGATCGAGATCGGGGGCCGCGGCCGCGAGGCGCGCGATGATCGGCCGGCCGGCGGCGATGAACGGCGCGGCGGAAAGCACGGGCACACCCCGGGCGGCAATCTGCTCAAGCCCGCCGTGCCAGCGCAGCAGTCCGCCCGGCAGCGCGGTTGGCCGGTCCAGCGCCACCGCCGCAAGGGAGCCAGGTACCTTGTAGGAGCGGGCCACCCCGTCCGGATCGGCGGGAAATTCCACCAGGCCGGTCCGCGCGTGCGGAAAAAAACCCGGATGCGCCGTCACGAACTCCGCCGGCCAGAAGACCGGCGGCCGGGCGGCGGTGCGGGCCAGCGTGACTTCCGGCACCGCAGTGGCGACCGCCGCGAGCAGGGCGTCCGACTCCGTTTCCTCAAAGAAAGTCAGGTCGACCACGATGTGGGCGGCGCCCGCCTGGTGCAGCGCCACGATCAGCTGGGCAAAAATCGTACGGGGAAAAGGCCAGCGCACACCCTGCGCGCCGAGGGCGGACATCGTCGTTTCGTCCACCAGCACCAGCGCGGAAGATCCCGGCAGGGGCGGCGGCCGCAACGGGCGGCGGCTGGAGGCATCAAAAAAAGCGCGATCCAGGGCCGGGCCGAAAGGCGAGAAATGAAAAACCGCCACCAGCGCCACCACGGGCACCAGCCAGCGCCACCACAGGGCGGGCGATTGATTGCGAGGAGAAGCCACGGCGGAGGACTAAAGGCGCCCGGCGCCCGGGCGGCAAGCGAGCATCCTAGGCGAGGGCCCGGCGCACCAGTTCAGCCACGGCGGGGGGCAGGGGCAAAGCGAGCGCGGCCTGCTGCGCGGCCGGGCCCATCTTGCGCCAGGTCTTGCGGATGATCTCCACAAATTTTTCCGCCGGATAACCGGCGTGTTGCGCGGCAAATTCGCCGATCTCGTTTTCCAGAAACACGAGACAGGCCGCGTCCTCCAGCGCCTGCGTGCCGGGATTGGTCTTCAGGCCGGTCTTGGCAATCCACGTTGCGACTTCCGCGGCTTCTGTCTCGGACACCCCGGCTTGGAGCAATAATTCCCGGGCGCGCTCCGCCTGCTTCACGTAGAGCGAACGCCGCCACGCCAGATACCCCGGCTTGCCCTCGGGGAAAGTGGTGCGCGGGGTCAGCCAGCGTTCCAGATGCTGGCCTCGCGCGGCCAGGCGCAGCAGCGGGGCGCAGTCCGGCAACAGCCGGACGACCCAACCCTCCATCCGCTCCGCATAGACCAGCTCCGCGGCGCGTCCGTCCGCCGCCCGCTTCGGGTCCGCCGCATGGGCTTCGTCGAGCAGGGCACGGGCGCGTTCCTGGGCGTTCATGGGCGGAGGTCTTCGCGGGAAACCTCCCCGAAGACACGCCAAAACCGGGGCCGGCTCCCGGGGCGAACCGAATTATGACAGGATTAGGAAGCAGCAGACCGGCGACGGACAAGATCTGCATAGGGTGGAGGGAAAACGTGTGGTAAGGTAGCAATGACTCCACACCTTGTTTTTTATCCATGACCACAACGACCGTCACCGAACTGCTGCCCATTCTCCAATCCTCGATTGGCCCCGTCATCTTGATCTCGGGCGTCGGTTTGTTGCTGCTGACCCTGACCAATCGGTTTGGCCGGATGCTGGATCGGGCGCGCCAGCTAAATCAGGAGTTGGCCGCCCGCCCGGCCGCCGAAAAAGCCGGGCCGCTGCGCACGCAGATCGGCATTTTGATGCGCCGCGCCGGCATCCTCCGCCTTTCGATCACGCTGGGCGCCGTCACCGTGCTTTGCGCGGCCGTGCTCATGCTGCTGCTGTTCCTTTCCGTGTGGCTGCGGCTCGAGTTGGCCGGGCTCATCGCCGGCGTATTCTGCGTGGCCCTGCTCTGCCTGATCGGCTCGATGCTCACCTTTATCCTCGATATGAATCTGGCGCTCAAGGCGGTCCGCCTTGAGGTGCGGCTGTAGGCCAACCCCCGGTTC
>JBAXWQ010000230.1:0-5284 GCA_037128315.1 Opitutia bacterium
GGTCCCGATTCGCCCAAAAAATCACCACGAAAGCCCTGACGAGATAATCCGGTGAGCTGCGCGGTCTGGTGGGACCCGTGCGCCAGACTATTCCCGCACAAGTTTCAGACCGTTTAGCACCAGCCGCGCGACCGTCTCTTCTTCCTTGGTGGCGCTGGTGACCAGAAGCAGGCTGGCGGCGGCGATATGCTTTTCGTTTACGCGCACGAGGGTGGTCTCGATGCTCATTTTCACCCCTTTGTCGTTGGTCATACCGGAAATATAAGTGAAGCCTTTGCAGCCGGAAATCTCCGCGCTTTTTTTGCTCTGCAAGGCGTCAACCTTGGCGACGCCGAAAGCCTCGTCCGCGATTTTATCGAGCGCATCCGCGGATTCCGTCACGATGATCACAATGCCGGTCGCGTGATTTTGATTAAACATGATCAGATTACCTGCTTCGGCAGGAGTTAACGACCATTCGTCCGGCAGGATAAAACTGAAAGCCGGGAGGGTTTTCTCGGGGAATTGCACCTCCCGCGCGAGAGCGGTCAGTGAAAATATGAGAGTGGCGAGCCAAAGGAGAACCGGCGGAAATTTGCGCATGGTAGGTCCCGGTTGGGGCAAAGAGAACATGGGCCCATGGCTAATGCAGAGCAACCCAGATATCACCGCGCAATTACCCGGGGGCAATGCGATCCACCCGGGCAGGCACCATTTGTTTTCGGCGCGGTGCGTGCCTCGCGTTGTTGGGGTAGTCCCAGCGGAAAGTTGCCCACACCGCGGGTGACTGTTGCCGGGGGCCTATTCCGCAGGGGAATTCTCAATTGCCCAACAAAGGCTCTCATTTCCTTGCGGGGAATATATGCTATTATCCATTTCCCCGCGGGACCCAAAGACTGGGCCTCGCCCAGCCCCAACGATTCATGACTGAGTCCGTCTCCTTTCGACTCAACCACCAGCCGGTGCGCATCCAGGTGGCGCCCGACCGGGATTTGCTGTGGGTGCTGCGCACGGAATTGGCCCTCACCGGCCCCAAGTATGGCTGCGGGATCAGCCAATGCGGGGCCTGCACCGTGCTGGTGGATGACCGGCCCGTGCGTTCCTGTAACCTGAAGGTGAAGGCGGTCGAAGGGAAGGACGTGATCACCATCGAAGGTCTGGCCCGGGGCCCCGAACTCCACCCCTTGCAGCAGGCCTTCATCCAGCACGACGCCTTGCAGTGCGGCTTCTGCACCCCGGGCATGATTTTGACCGCCTATGGTTTCCTGCGGAAGCATCCCAATCCGACGGCCGAGGAAGTCATTGCCGGGATGGACCAAAATCTGTGCCGCTGCGGCGCCCACCTGCGCATCGTGCAAGCCATCCTGACCGCGGCGGAAGCCATGCGAAAAGGAGCCACTCCATGAGCACCAGTTCGATCTCCCGCCCGGCAGGACGCCATTCGCCCAGTCGGCGCGACTTCCTGAAGAATTGCGCCTCCGGCCTGATGCTCTGGATCGTGATCGGCCCGAACCTCGACGCCGTCGAGTCCGAAGGTACTTTCCCGGTCACCATTAAAATGCGCCCGAAGGACGCCGCGGATTTCAACGCCTTCCTGCGGATCGGCGAGGACGGTCGGGTCACCTGCTTCACCGGGAAGATCGAGATGGGCCAGGGGCCCATCACCTCGCTGCCCCAGATGCTGGCGGAGGAACTCGATGTGGCGGTTGACGACGTGGACATCGTCATGGGCGACACGGACCTGTGCCCCTACGACGAGGGCACGTGGGGTTCCATGACGACCCGGATCTTCGGTCCGCAATGGCGGGCCGCGGGGTCAGCGGCCCGTGGCGTGCTCCTTGAACTGGCTTCGGAGGCCCTGCTGGTTCCCGTGTCGCAGCTCACCACCCAATTGGGTGTGGTGACCGACACCAAGGATCCCTCCCGCCATATCACTTATGGGCAACTGACCAAGGGCAAGCAGATCGAGCGCCAGCTGACCATACCGCCCACCCTGAAGAAAACGGGTGAATTCAAAGTGGTGGGCAAGCCGCTGCTTCGCCGCGACGCTCGCGAGAAGGTGACAGGCACGGCAAAGTATGCCGGTGATATCCGCATTCCCGGCATGTTATATGCCCACGTGCTGCGGCCGCCGGCGCATGGGGCGAAGCTTCTGCGGGTCGACAGTTCCGCGGCGCGCGCCATCGATGGCATTGTCGTCGTGGAAGAACCCGGTCTCGTGGCGGTGCTCCATGCGCTGCCGGACGTGGCGGAGAATGCCTTGGGGAAACTGCAGGCGGTTTATACGCCGTCTCCCTCCCAGCTGGATGACAAAAATATTTACAGTCACCTTGAACATGTGACGAGCCCTACCCGGGTCATCGTCCAGAAAGGTGACCTCGCCGCCGGACGCGCGAAAACAGCCAAGCCACTGGAGACAACCTATCTCAATGCCTACGTTGCGCATGCTGCCATGGAAACCCACACGGCGCTGGCCCGTTTCGAGGGTGACAAGCTGACGGTGTGGGCCTCCACGCAGAATCCGTTCGGGGCCCGGGCGGAGATCGCGCATGTCCTCGGCCTGCCCGAATTGCAGGTCCGCGTCATCACCCCTTATGTCGGCGGTGGTTTCGGCGGCAAGGCCATGAACCTGCAGGCGGTGGAGGCGGCGCGCCTGGCCAAGGCGACCGGCCGGCCCGTGCAGGTCATGTGGACGCGCGAGGAGGAGTTCTTCAACGACACCTTCCGCCCGGCTGCCGTGGTGAAGATTCAAGCCGGGCTGGATGACGCGGGCCGGATCGCGCTCTGGGATTACGATGTCCGTTTTGCAGGCGACCGCGGCTCGGACCTGCTGTACGACGTGCCGCACCACCGGATCTCGGCGGAAGGGAATTTTAATGGGCCGGAAGGCATTCATCCGTTTCCCATCGGGGCGTGGCGGGCTCCCGCCTGCAACACCAACGCCTTTGCCCGGGAGTCGCACATCGACCAACTGGCCGCGCTGGCGGGAGCGGATCCGATCGAGTTTCGCCTGCGGCATGTCTCCAATCCCCGCCTGCTCCGGGTGCTGAAAGCCGCCGCCGAGGCATGGGGCTGGCGGCCTGCGGTCGGGGTTTCTGGGCGCGGCCTTGGAGTGGCCTGCGGCTTCGATGCGGGCACGTATGTCACAACCATCGCCCAAGTGGCGGTTGATTCCCTGACCGGCAAGATCGCGGTCAAGCGCGTGCTCTGCGTTCAGGAGATGGGCTTGGTGATCAACCCGGCGGGAGCAAAGCTCCAGATGGAAGGGTGCATCACGATGGGCCTGGGCTATGCGCTGGCCGAGGAAATCCACTTCAAGGCCGGGGCGATCCTCGACACGAATTTTGATTCCTACGAGCTCCCCTTGTTTTCGTGGCTGCCCAAGATCGAGACCCAGATATTGCCAGCCGAGGATTCCCCGCCGCAGGGCGGCGGCGAACCGGCCATCATCGTGATGGGCGCGGTTCTGGCCAATGCCGTGCACGACGCCACGGGCGCGCGCTTGCTCGTCTTGCCCATGACCCCGGACCGCGTGAAGGCGGCCCTGCAGGCAACGGCAAAAACGGGCAGGACCGGCTGATGGGAGATTCCTAACTTTTGAGGTTCGTATGCTAGCCATCTGGTGGAGGGTCCGTCTCCTGACGGACCGCGGCCCGTCGGGAGACGGGCCCTCCAAATCAGCCCCCTTTGCGCCACCCCCTATCTTACCCATGAAACTCCCTTCCCCGTTTGGCGTTCAGTTCGCCCGTCTTGCACCCGGTCGCAATATCCTCGCCGCCGCCGCACTCATATTGGGTTTCCCAGCGGCCAACGCTGAGAGTCCTGCCGCCCGGGAGACCCATGCCACTATGGCGGCCGCGGCGAACCCCTATCGCGGCGTACCTTATCATGACTCCGTTTACGCCGGCGGCCCCCAAATCATTCCCGGGCGCTTGCAGAATGAGTACTACGACACGCTCGATGTTTCCGACAAGGAAAAGGCAGCGGGGGCAGAGGAAGGCATCACCTATCACGATACCGACAACAAAAACAGCGGGAGCGGAGCCCTGAATGGTCTCGGCTCCTACCTGAAGGAATTTCGCCGGTTTGAAAGTCCCGACATCTCTTATGTGAAGTTCAACAACCCGGGAACGGCGGTCGACGACACGGCCTACAACTTGGTGGCGCCAGAGGCGAACGCCCTCTACCTTGGGTGGATCGCGCCCGGGGAATGGGTCCGTTATACGGTCGAGGTCCAGGCGGACGGACGCTATTCGCTCACGACCCTTTACACATCGAAATTCGGCGGGCACATCTCCCTCGATTGCGATGGGGCGGACGTCACGGGACCGATCGCCATTCCCACAACGTTCAATGCCGCCGATCCCATCGAATGGCGCCAGGCGCACCACTGGAACAAGATCAGGTTTGCGCGGAATATTGCCCTCAAGAAGGGCCGCCATGTCCTGACCCTGCATTTTCTGGATCAGCCGGTGATGAACTTCGACTATATGGATTTCGCACTGGTGGAATGACCATTGCCTGATTGCGGCAATCCCCATCCCGTACTCCTCAGCATGAAACTCCTCTTCATCGGCGGCACTGGCAACATCAGCACCTCCTGTAGCAAGCTCGCGCTCCAGCAGGGCCACGAGCTCTGGCTCCTCCACCGGCCCGGCCGCCCCGGCATCGCTGGCGCGCACGACCTGCCGTGCGACATCAACGACGAGGCCGCCGCCGCGAAGGCCTTGGCGCCGCATCGCTTCGACGCGGTGGTGCAGTTCATTGCCTTCACGCCGGCGCAGATCGAGCGCGACCTGCGGCTTTTCGCCGGGCGCTGCGGGCAGTACGTATTTCTCAGTTCGGCCTCGGCCTACGCCAAGCCGTGCGCCTTTGCGCCCACCACCGAGCGCACGCCGCTGGAGAACCCACGTTGGCAATATTCACGCGACAAGATCGCCTGCGAACAGGTATTGCGCGCCTCTGCTCCGGCCCATCTTCCCTATACCATCGTGCGGCCCTCGCACACCTACGACACGGTGATCTTGCTGCCGGTTGGCGGCTGGCAGGATTTCACGGCCGTTGAGCGGATGCGTCGCGGCCAGCCGGTCATTGTGCCGGGCGACGGCACCAGCTTGTGGACCGTCACCCACGCAGAGGACTTTGCCCCGGGCTTGCTGGGCCTGCTGGGCAACCCGGCCGCGATGAACGAGGATTTCCAGATTACCTCTGACGAGGCGCTGACCTGGAATGAGATCTACCGGCTGACCGCGGCAGCCGCGGGCGTACCCGCGCCGAAACTCGTGCATATTCCCTCCGACCTGCT
>JBAXWQ010000231.1:0-5249 GCA_037128315.1 Opitutia bacterium
ATCCGTCGCAAGACGGTGCAAGGTCCGGGTAGACCACCCGGTTGATAGGGCAGAAGTGCAAGCGTAGTAATACGTTCAGCTTACTGCTACTAATGACCTTGCCGGTTTATGCAGATACCAGTTTTTTAGGCGTTTATTTCACCTGCTTACATGCAGTTCGGTTTGTCTGAGCTTTATTCAATTTCTCCGCAAGGAGTACAAGTTTCCTGGTGACCATATACCGGGGGTTCCACCCGTTCCCATCCCGAACACGGCCGTTAAGCCCCGCGTAGCCAATGGTAGTAGGACGTTAGGTCCCGCGAGAGTAGGTCGTTGCCAGGTTTATGGCCCGGTTCTTCGAAAGAAGGACCGGGCCTCTTTTTTTGCCGGGACCCGAGGTGCCGGCGGAGTAAGGCCAGGACACGGTCTAGGCGGCGTAGCGAGAGGCGAACGCCCGATAATATGTAACAATCGGGAGGTTGCGGTTTCTAGCGCCTGAGATAACACTCACTAATTATTGGAATTTAACCCCATCGCCCCATGACCGCATCCGACCTCACGCTGGCATTAAGGACAAAACTCATCTCCCGCATCACCGCCGCACAAAAAAAGGCCGATGCAGCCAAGAAAGCGGCCAAGCTGGCCAAATTGACCTACCGCCAAGCGAAACAAAAGGTTAAGGAGGCCAAGCGGGTAGCCAAAAAACTGCGTAAAGAGGTCAAGACGTTGAAGAACGAGCTGGCTTCGTTGGCCGTGAAAAAATCCCGGCCGCAAGCCACCAAGAAAAAGACGTCGCCACGCCGCCGGCCAGTTACGGCTGTTGCCCCCGCGGTTTCCGCTGATGTTGTGCCCGCGCCGGTCGAAAGTTCCCCGATCCTGCCTCAGTAGATTTCCGGCACGAGCATGCCTGTGGGAGTTGGCTCTCGCCGGTAGTTGGGATTGCGCACTCGCGGAGGGAGTTTGACCTCCTTGTGCTGAACCTCGGTGTATTTCACCTGGGAAAGCAGGTGATGGATGCAGTTCAGGCGGCATTTTTTTTTGTCCGCTCCATCCACGACCCACCAGCGCGCTTCAGGGATGTGAGTGCGCTCAAACATCACTTCCTTGGCCTTGGTGTATTGCTCCCAGCGTTTGCGCGACTCCAGGTCCATGGGGCTGAGCTTCCATTGCTTGAGGGGATCGTTGATCCGGCAGCGAAAGCGGAATTCCTGTTCCTCGTCGGGGATGGAGAACCAGTATTTGATGACTTGAATGCCCGAGCGGACGAGCATCTTTTCAAACTCGGGCACGGATCGGAAAAACTCATCGTATTCGTCGTCCGAGCAAAAACCCATCACCCGCTCCACACCCGCACGGTTGTACCAACTCCGGTCGAACAAGACCATCTCGCCCGCGGCCGGCAGGTGAGCGATATAGCGCTGGAAATACCATTGGGTTTTTTCGCGACTGGAAGGCGCCGGTAAGGCCGCCACGCGAGCCACCCGTGGATTTAGCCGCTGCGTGATGCGCTTGATGGCTCCACCCTTGCCCGCGGCGTCGCGCCCCTCAAATACGATCACGAGCCTGTGTCCGGTGGCCACGACCCAATCGTGCATCTTGACCAACTCACCCTGTAGCCGAAATAGCTCCCTGAAATAGTCGTTGCGCGCCTTTGGGCTGCTGTCCGCCTCCGTGGGGCGGGCGGGCAATTTCGGATCCACGTGGCCCCAGTCCTCGCGCTCCATTTCCAGTTCCTCATCATAATCGTCAATGAGTTCGCGGTGGACGCGTTTGATGAGTAGGTCTTCGTGCTGGGGGGAGTCTTTGGACATGGTGGGCAAATTGAATCTTCGACATAGCGAAGCGTAATGTCCCCTGCTCGCAAGCTGGTACCGGAGTTTGTGACAGTTGGGGATGAATTTAACCTGTTCGTAAAGATCTCCTCGTTTTTCCCGACATCAGTGCCCAAGCCAGTGTGGCGCAGGGTCTGCGTGATAAAAGAGAGTGCCAGCCAACGCGGCCTGTGCATCCGCGGCTCGACATCCCTTGGGTGAATGCCAGCGTATTTCACTCATGGCTAAGGCAAAGCAGCGACTGTCCAAGCGGGCTTATCAAGCCCGGGCAACGGACTTGCGCGAGGAACTGGTTCAACTTCAGGTGGAGTTGAAGAAGGCGCCTTTCAAGGTGCTGCTGATTTTGGCCGGGCCCGAGGGTGCGGGAAGGGGGAATTTGCTCAATACCCTGGCCGAATGGCTGGATCCGCGAGGGGTGGAGACATTTTCCTATCATGCGCCAACAGAAACTGAGGAGAAGCACCCACACCAATGGCGCTTCTGGCGCAGCCTGCCCGCCATCGGCCGGATCGGGCTTTACGCCGGGTCCTGGTACACTGAGACCCTGCGCGAGGAGGCCCATAGCCAACGCGCCCTTGAACATGTTGCCCAGGAAGCGGAGCGAATCCGTGATTTCGAGAAGCTCTTGGCCGATGGTGGCACGCTTATCATCAAGGTTTGGTTGCAAATCTCCAAGGAGGCGCAGGGTCGTCGGCTGCGCACCCTGCGGGCGGACCCGGCCACGGCCTGGCGCGTAAGCGACGAGGACTGGCATCATCACCGCATCTACGATCGCCTGGCGGAAACCGCCCGGCTCATCCGCCAGAAGACCGATCGTCCGGGCGCCCATTGGACGAGCATCGATGCCGAGGATGAGCGGGCCCGGGATCTCATGGTGGGTCAGCTTCTCCTCAAGCAATTCAGGCTCCAGCAGCGGAAGTTTGCCCGGCAATCACCGGCCGTCGTCCCACAGCTGGTGCAGTCGCTCCGTCCCTCCGGCCGGCGGCGGCTCACGGCCCTGGCCCTCGATCAGGATTTATCCGAAAAGGATTACGACACTTTGCGCGAAAAATGGCTGGGCCGGCTGAATCGGTCCGTGCATGCCGCCCTGACCGCGGATCGGGCCATCATTTTCGTTTTCGAGGGCTGGGATGCCGCCGGCAAGGGTGGGGCCATCCGCCGGCTAACCAGTGCCATTGACCCTCGCGACTACCGCGTCGTCCCTGTGGCCAAGCCCACCGCCGAGGAGAAACACGCCCATTATCTCTGGAGATTTTGGCGCGATATCCCCCGGGACGGTCGGATGGTGGTGTTTGACCGTTCTTGGTATGGACGCGTACTGGTCGAACGGCTGGAGGGTTTCTGCGGCGAGGCGGATTGGCGCCGGGCCTATGGCGAGATCAATGGGCTTGAACGGCAGCTGACGGAACACGGTGCGATCGTCCTGAAATATTGGCTGCATATCTCGCACGCGGAGCAGCTGCGCCGTTTCCGCGAGCGTGAATCCACCCGGCACAAGCGGCACAAGATGAACGCCGAGGACTGGCGCAACCGCAAGAAACGCGGCGCCTACGAGGTCGCCGTCGGCGACATGCTCGCACTCACCGACAAGGCCAATGCCCCTTGGCACCTCATTCCCGCCGACAACAAGCGTTATGCGCGTCTCGAGGTGCTGCGCTCCGCCAGTCGCCAGATTGAAGCGGCCTTAGAGGAATGACCGCTGCTTTTGCTCGCTTCCGGATATCCGGAGGCCCGCCAGCTCCCGTATGATTAAGATCCGGCCGCGGGGACGAGAAGGCGGCCCGTTCGTTACCGCCACCGCAGCATTCGTGGCGTCTAGAGGCGTGGAATGGTCAGGCCACCATCAATCATGATCACCTGGCCGGTGCTGAAAGGAAAATCACCTCGGGCGAGGGCGGCGACGGAGCGGCCAATATCGTCAGGCAAACCCCAGCGGGGCTGGACGCACAAGCCCCCGGCGATGAGCTTGTCGTATTTTTCGGTCACGCCCGCGGTCATGTCCGTCTTGATGACACCGGGACGGACTTCGTATACGGGGATACCTTCGGCACCGAGGCGCGTCGCAAACAGCTGCGAGAGCATGCTCAGGCCGGCCTTGGCGATGCAGTATTCGCCCCGGTTGATGCTCACCACCGTAGCGGATATCGAGGTGATGTTGATGATGGTGGCCGCAAACGCTGGATCGGACTTTTTGGCCGCGACCATGTCGCGGGCGACGAGTTGGGTGAGGAAGAACACACCCTTCAGGTTGGTATCAACGACGTAGTCGTAGCTTTCCTCGGAGGTCTCGAGCAGATCGGCGCGGACTTTCGGCGCAACGCCGGCATTGTTGACGAGCAGGTTGAGGGCGGCGCCCTGCGTGAACTCCTGCGCCGCCTTAACGAGGGCGGCGCGGCCTTCGGGGGAACCGACGTCGCCGCGGGCGTAGCCGACGCGGACGCCGTGCTGGCGTAGCTTGGCCAGAGGCTCAGCGACGGCTTCCTCGGGGCGGACGCCGTTGATGATGATATCCCATTTTTCCGCGGCGAGGGCAGAGGCGATGCCGAAGCCGATGCCGCGACTGCCGCCGGTTACAAGTGCTACTTTAGACATTGGAGAATTTGATTTTTGTCACAGAGGACAGGGAGGATGACACAGAGAGCACGGAGCGATTCAGGTTTTGGAAACTCGATGGGCTCTGAGCATCTCTGTGCTCTCTGTGCCGAGATTTAAATTACTTCAAAGGCGGAACATCCACCCAGGCGCGTTTGGCCCAGGAGGCGAGGCCGAGCTCGGCCAGCTGCACGCCCTTGGCCCCTTCCTGCAGGGACCACGGGAAGGGACTGCCGGTGACAACATGCCTGAGGAACAGTTCCCACTGGACCTTGAAGGCATTGTCGTAAGGACCCTGATCGGGTACGCGCGTCCAGCCGTCTTTGTATTTGACCGGGCTGTCCATGTCGGGATTCCAGGTGCAGCGCGGCGTGGCGGCGAGCGCCTGGGCCTTGCAGTCGCGCAGGCCGGCCACGGCGGAGCCGTGCGTGCCATCCACCTGCAACGTGAGCAGGTCATCCCGGTCCACGCGAACATCCCACGAGGAGTTGAAGTGGCAGATGATACCGTTCGCCAACTCGAAGGTCGCGTAGGCGGAGTCGTCGGCCGTGCATTTGTAGGGCTTGCCGGCCTCGTCCCAGCGGGTGGGGATGTGGGTCGCGCCCAGGCAGGTGAGGGACTTCACTTCACCGAAGAGGTTCTGGATGACATACTGCCAGTGACAGAGCATATCCACGATGATGCCGCCGTCATCCTCCTTGCGATAGTTCCAGGACGGGCGCTGGAGTTTTTCGAACTCGCCGGTGAACACCCAGTAGCCGAACTCGCCACGCACGGAGAGGATTTTGCCGAAGAAGCCGGTGTCGATGAGGTATTTCAGCTTGAGTAGGCCGGGGAGCCAGAGTT
>JBAXWQ010000232.1:0-5232 GCA_037128315.1 Opitutia bacterium
TCGCCGTACATGCGGAGGGCGCGGTTGCCGAGCGAGTGGAACGTGCCGCCCCAGAAGCGCGCCGGCTCGATGCCGGTCAGGTCGTGGACGCGGTGGAGCATTTCCTTCGCGGCCTTGTTGGTGAAGGTGAGGAGAAGAATCTCGCCGGGCCGGACCCCCTGGGAAAGCAGGTACGCCACGCGGTAGGTGAGGGTGCGGGTCTTGCCGGAGCCGGCGCCCGCCAGGACGAGCAACGGCCCGGGGGGCGCGGTGACGGCGGCGAACTGCTCGGCATTGAGCAGCGCCGCGAAGTCGATCGGCGGGACTTGGGGCGCGCTGTGGGGGTCGGCTGGATTGAGAATGAAATCGCTCATGGCGGGTCAGCCTTCGCCAAGGCTACGGCTGATTCGTCCCGCGGCCGGAGGCCGCAGGCGAAGAAAATCACTGGGAAGGACAAAATCCATGAAGAGCTGGGAGCTAGGAGCAAGGAGCGGGGAGGGGGAAGGCTAAAGAACCGGCCGGATTCAGTAGGGCACTCGCCCTTGGAGGGCCCACGCCTGTCAGCCATAGCCTTGGCGACGGCTGATCCCCGTGGGCCGGGGTCGGTCGAAGACCGGCCCACCTACCAGCCGGCGATACCGGCGGGTAGGCCATAACTATATCGCGGCCCGTCGGGAGACGGGCCCTCCAAATTAGAAACGCCGGGCGCTCAGACTGTGACCAGGTCCTTCTCCTTGTGGGCGAGGTGGGTGTCGATGTCCTTGATGGACTTGTCGGTGAGCGCCTGGATTTCCTTCTCGAGCCGCTTCTCCTCGTCTTCGGACATCTTGCCGTCCTTCTTGGCCTTCTTGACGTTTTCCATGGCGTCGCGGCGGGCGTGGCGCAGGTTGACCCGGCCTTCCTCGGCCAGTTTGTGGGCGACCTTGACGAACTCGAGGCGGCGCTCCTTGGAAAGATCGGGCAGGGGCATGCGGATGAGGCTGCCGTCGACGACCGGGTTGATCCCGAGGTTGGCCTGCTGGAGGGCCTTTTCAACGGCGCGGATGAGGCCCTTGTCCCAGGGCTGGACCTGGATCATGCGGGCGTCGGGCGTGCTGATGGCGGCGCACTCCTTGAGGCGCATCATCGAGCCGTAGGCCTCGACCATGACGCCCTCGACCATGGCCGGGGAGGCCTTGCCGGTGTGGATGGTGCTGAACTCGTGCAGCGTGAAATCGATGGCCTTTTTCATGCGGGCCGAGAGGTCGGTGAGGATGGGGTGGCTCATATGGGGGGGTGGGAAAGAGTTGAAAGTTGAAGGGTGAAAGTTGAAAGAGGGCTGAGGGTCGGACTTTCAACCTTCAACTTTCAACCGTCCGCAAAGTCAGTTGTGGACCAAGGTGCCGATTTTCTTGCCGAGGACGGCGTTGCGGATGGCGTGCTCCTGGTCGAGGTTGAGCACGAGGATGGGGACGTTGTTGTCGAGGCAGAGCGAGAAGGCGGTCGAGTCCATGACGTTGAGGCGCTGGCGCAGCGCGTCGACGAAGGTGATCTCGTCGTACTTGACGGCATCGGCGTGCTTCTTCGGGTCCTTGTCGTAGATGCCGTCCACCTTCGTGGCCTTGATGATGATGTCGGCGTGCAGCTCGGAGGCGCGCAGCGCGGCGGTGGTGTCGGTGGAGAAGTAGGGATTGCCCGTGCCGGCGGCGAAGATGACGACGCGCTTCTTTTCCAGGTGGCGCATGGCGCGGCGCATGATGAAGGGCTCGGCGATCTGGTTCATCGGGATGGCAGACTGGACGCGCGTGTTGACGCCCATTTTCTCGAGGCAGTCCATGATGGCGAGGGCGTTGATGACGGTCGCGAGCATCCCCATGTAGTCGCCGGTGGTGCGGTCCACGCCCTGCTTGGCGCCCTGGAGGCCGCGGAAGATGTTGCCGCCGCCGATGACGACACAGACCTGCACACCCAGGTCATGGATTTCCTTCACCTGTTCGCACATGCGCTCGAGGATCACGGCGTCGATGGCCTCGGTGCCCTTGCCCCGCAAGACCTCTCCGCTGAGCTTCAGGACAATGCGCTTGTACTTGATACCAGGGACAGCGGACTTGGTGGGCATGGTCGCCCATGAAACGGGCAGCCAAAAGCGGCGTCAATGCCCGAGATGGGCGGGGGCGGGGTTCAGTTTTCCGCCAGGCGCTGCAACTCCGCTGCCGGCAAAGCGCGCGGCAGGAAGCGAATTTCCCGGATGCCACCCTTGAACCAGTAGACCTTGTTCTGCCGCACCCCGAGGGAAATTTTCCCGGGGCCCATGGGGCCGAAGGCCACCTCGGCGGAGAGTTCCTTCGCGCCGTTGATGAAATGGGTCATGCGTTGGCCGTCGTAGGTCAGCGCGACCCAAGACCAGCGGCCGCTCGGATGCACGCGACTGGGGTCGATGAGGGGCTGCTTGATGTTGCGGCCGTTGCCCAGGAAAGTATCGAGCCACCAGCCGCCTTTGCCGTTCAGGCGAGTCTCAATCATCACGCGCCAGGCTGCGCCGTCCTGGATGTGCACGAAGCGCTGTTCGGCCAGTCCCCCTTCGGCCGGCTGGAAGAGCACCTCGATGGTGAACTGGGCCCAGCCCGCGAGCGGATTGTCGGGTACCAGCAGGCCGTCCGCTTTCCCGTCGAAAAAGACCGCGGCTCCATCCGGTCCTGCCGCGATCCGGGGCCGGCCCAGTACGGTCGTCGCGTGACCGCCGACCTCCGCGGTTTGCTCCAGCACCCAACGGGTTTCCCGGCCGTTTGAAACTTCGGCGGCGTTCCCCTCCGGAGTCAGGCTCCCCACCAACGCGGCGAGCAGGAAATGAGGGGAGAGGCGCATCAGCAAGTCAGGATGGCCAGCGCCGACGCTGACACAAGCGGCTTGATACCATGCGCTTTTTTAGGTCGCGGGCCGGGGATCATTTCCACCCTTGACCCGCGTAGGGCAGGGGGCTTCTTTCGCCCCTCCTTTGCCTGATGGTGTAATGGTAGCACAGGCGACTTTGACTCGCCTAGTCATGGTTCGAATCCATGTCGGGCAGCCATTCGACGCGCTTCGCTTGCTCATGGCAGGCCATTTAGTCTTCGGTTAAGTTACAACGTGATTCCCCTACACACGGCGCGTCGAATGCCCTGAGCTTGCCGAAGGGCTTTCGTTCCGGTTTCCGCCTGCGGTGAGTCGGTCAAACGTAGAACAGTAAACCCTGAGCTTGCCGACACACTCTGCTGTCGTTCTCGTGTCCCAATCGGGCCGCACCTATGTCGTCCATGCCCGATCTTCATCCAGCTATTGCCTGCCCGGATTCCAGTCTGGGATTGTTTGGGGTGTATATCCTGCAGACCGCCGATGGCATCTACTACGTCGGCCAAACCCGCGACCTGCCGGAACGCTTGCGCAAACACCGGCTGGGACTTGGCAGCAAACACACCCATGACCACCTCGCACCCCGGTTGGTCTACGCCGAGTCACACAGCGATTTGACCGCCGCGGTACAGCGGGAACGTCAGATCAAAGGTTGGTCTCGCGCCAAGAAAGCCGCGCTCATCCAAGGTAACCGGGACGTCCTCCGTCAGCTCAGCCGGTCCCGCGAGTGATCTGGCGAAAGTCGCATTCGTTTTGCTGCTCATCGGCGCGCTGCGGTCGTGGGCCGGAGGCCATTGGCCAATTCGCTTACGCCGGTTGCAGGCGACGCCGGCGCGGCACGAACCGAATCTCAACCCGGCGTTCCACCGCGGCTGCAATGCGATTAAGCATGGCGAGCGAATGGCCTTCATAATCGGCATCCTCCAGCCGTGAAATCACGGACTGAGTGGTGCCGACTCGCTTGGCCAACACCGTTTGGGAGAGGCCGGCTTGCTGCCGCAGTTCGTAAATCCTTTGGGCAACCTCGCGATTGGCGACTGCCTCCTCAAAAGCCTGTTGGCGCTTCGGGTCGTGGCCGGCGATATCCGCCAGAATCTTGGTTGCATCAGTGGTGGTCTTCTTAGGCATCGTTGATTACTCCTTTGAATGTGTGGGTGGCTGGATTCGCGGTGAACGCGGCTTTGCGAGCAATCGCCTGTTTGATATCAGTGGCGGGCACCGCGGATTCCTTGGTTAGGCCATGGGCGACGACTGAAACGGTGCGCCCATGAAAGAAGTAAAGGAGGCGGTAATTGACCGATCCCAACCGGATACGCAGCTCATAAATGCCGTCGCGCAGGTAGTCGGCTTCGGGTCGACGAAGTTCGTGACCAAGGAGTGCGAGTCGGGAAATGGCAGCACGGCATTTGTCGAAGGCTCTGGGATTGGTCTCATTGAGGGTCCGCAACCAGCCAACCACTGGTGAGTCTCCTGGCTTTTCTTGGTAAAAGACTACGTTGATGGCAGGCATTGAATCGCGACTGGGAATATCGCTAATATGCGATATCTAGTCAAGGAATAGCAGAGCTGGATGTGCGATTTCACTCCTCGTTCGTACGGCCGCAGGTGCATTGAAAGCGACACGTGAGGCTAATTACGCAAATCGGGACCTGATTTCCGCCTCCGGCACACCGATTAGCCTCATCCGATCGAAACAGGCAATGTGCTAAACGGCGTTTTCCCCTCTGGCCGGGCGATTTGCCTTACGAAAGTTCGCACTTCCATCCGGACCGGGTACCTGAGGTACAGAAAGAGAGGGCCAGCGAAGTGAACGGCCGGCGGCTTGAAGCGAATGAAGCGAATCCGTCACTCAAATTGGGTTTGAGCGGCCCCCCATTCGCTTCAGGACTTTGCCCCATCTCCCCGCTCTCAGAGGGAGTTCCCTTCGAAAACCGGCCGATTCGTTTCAAAAAGTTCGTGGTTTGGCTCCAACCGGGCAGCCATTTGGTTTTTCAAATGAGAACTCAAAACGAGGTTGGGAAAACTATTTGGGAAATCTCAGTGGCAGTGGAGAGTTACGAAAGTTAGAGTTTTCCCGGTTTGCCAAAAAGTTCTCATTAGGAATTGAACCGGGGTGGAGTAATGCCCAATTTGCAGTTCAAGTGCTTGGTCGCAGCAAGCATTCCACCCGTGAACACCCCATGGTGGTCAGACGGCTTGCGGGCTATCATCCTGATGCTGGCAGTGGGAATCATCCGTGCCGCCAACCAAATCAAAACTCGGAGGAAGACTATGAACGCACAAAAACAAATCGGCTCGGGACTGCTCGCGTTGGCGATCGGATTGGCTTTAGCCGTGTCGGGCTGCACTGAAGGCAAAAAGGAAGTAACCCTCAAGTTTGCCGAC
>JBAXWQ010000233.1:0-5177 GCA_037128315.1 Opitutia bacterium
TCTTGATGCCCAGGCTGCGCAGCACCGCGATATCGGTGAGGATGTTCGCGAAATTCTCGTCGGCCACGATGATGCCGTCCGCGGCGATGACAAAGGTCTGCCCCTGAAAACGGGGGACGTATTTCAGGATGCCGCGCAGGTCGGTGGGTTTGATGTCGGAGCCGTTGCTCATTGCAGGTGGGAAAGATTTAATCAGGCATCCCGCGGGATTCGTCAATGGGGTATTGCATGCGGGCGGACAGAGGTCGGGAAAATATGCTGCCCATGAAATTACTTTCGCCACCTGTCATTCTGAGCGCAGCGAAGAATCCAGTGAATTTCCGCTCCAGTTTGAGCTTAAGTCCGCCCACGTCGGGTTGTCTTTCTCAATCAATGCCAGTTTGCGACGTCGCAACCAGCCTTTGATCTCCTTTTCGCGGGCGATGGCTTGGGTTACATCCCGGTGCTGCTCAAAATAAACAAGTCGATCGAGGCCGTATTGCTTGGTGAATCCGTCGATTAATTTTGCCTTATGCTCCCAGAGACGTCGCTCAAGAGAGTTGGACATTCCAGTATAAAGGGTACCGTTGCGCTTGTTGGTCAAAATATATACCCAGCAGGAACGATTGGCGGGATGGGCGCTCATCTTGAACTGGATTCTTCGCTGCGCTCAGAATGACATGCGCTATTCACCGCAAATCAAAACTCCATGCGGCCGCCGGGCCCTTGGCGACGATGCGCATCTCGTAATGGCCGGGCGGCAGGGTCGTCGTGGAAAAGCTGATCCAATAGGTTGAATCATTCCAGCGGCTCATGAGGCCGGAGCCGGGCAGCGCCTCGGCGGCCGGGATGAGCACCAATTCGTGGTCCTTGCGATAGAGATTCATCTCGCCGACCTGCCACTTGAGGTTGGCCAGGCTGGCGGTGAAATAGGCGGCGTATTCGCCGTTCCGGGTGGCGACGGCTGGGGCGGTGACATGGTCGATGCTGGCGAGCAGGTGGGGCTTATCCGCGAACTTGTCCTCCAAGTCCGAACCCAGCCCCACCGCGGCGCGCTTGACCGGGGCCGCGGGTTCGTCTGTCCCGGGCTTTTCCATGGGACGGCGGGTGGTCAGGGGCAGTCGCTGCCAGCCGGCGTTGAGGAGGCGGGCCGTGGTGGCCCGGTCCTGGGCATCCTGATACGGACGGTAGCCCGGCCCCGGCTTGCGAAAATAAAGGTTAACCGCCGTGTAAACCACGACGAAGGCGACTATGACCAGCACGATCCATTTCATGGGCCAGGGCTTCGGCGGGCGCTTGTGCAGGGCGGTCATTTTCGCTGTTATCGCGGCAACCGCCGGCGGCACGCAAATACATTTGCGCCGTCCGGGGGGACTTGTTCTCGTGGCGGGCTTACATGAAATATTGGTCGCAGACATTCATTCCCACGCTCAAGGAAAGTCCGGCGGATGCCGAAATCGCCTCGCACAAGCTCCTGCTCCGGGCCGGCCTCGTGCGCAAGCTGGGCGGCGGCCTCTACACCTTCATGCCGGCCGGCCTGCGGGCCGTGCAGAAGATCAGCCAGCTCTGCCGGGAGGAAATGGACCGGGAAGGGGCGATCGAGCTGGCGATGCCGTTCATCCATCCGGCAGAAAACTGGCAGGACGGCCCGCGCTGGGCCGCCGCCCGGGAGATCATGTACCGGGTCGATCACGGGGGCGCCGGCAAGGGCCGGTCCAAGGAACCGGAATTCGTCCTCGGGCCCACCCACGAGGAAGTCATCACCCCGCTGGTGAAAAATGAGATCACCAGCTACCGCGACCTGCCCAAGAATTTTTACCAGATCGGCACCAAGTTCCGGAACGAGATCCGTCCCCGCTACGGCCTGATGCGGGCGCGCGAGTTCATCATGAAGGACGCGTACAGCTTTGACGCCACCGACGCCGGTGCGACGGAGAGCTACCACAAGATGAAGCGCGCCTACACGGCATTCTTCACCCGCTGCGGACTGAAGACCATCGCCGTCGAGGCCGACACCGGCGTCATGGGCGGCAGCTTTTCGCACGAGTTCATGGTCCCGGCGCCGGTGGGCGACGACGACATCGTCTATTGCGAGGCCAGCGGCTATTCCGCGAACCGGGAGAAGGCGACCAGCGGCCTGGTCCCGAAGGATTTCAGCGACCCGGCGCCGGTGGGTGCGCTCGAGGAATTTGCGACCCCCGGCATCGTGACCATCGCGGCACTCGCCGCGGCGCCCTATAGCGTCGCTGCGGACCAGCAGTTCAAGACCCTCGTCTACATGGGCGACGGCAAGCCTTTCCTGGTGATCCTGCGCGGCTGTGACGACCTGGAGGAGGCGAAACTCGGCGCGCTGGGCTTTCAACTTTGGCGGGCCGCCACGCCGGAGGAAATCGAACCCGTCATGGGGGCCCGTCCGGGCAGCCTCGGCACGGTCAAGGGCACCATCAAGAATCCGTCCGCCCTGGCGGGAATCTTCGCCGACCATGCGATCCACCTCGTGGGCAATGGCACCACCGGCGCCAACAAGGACGGTTTTCACCTGCGGAACGTGAATGTAGTCCGGGATCTGGCGATCACCCAGTGGGGTGACTTCCGGACGGTCCGCGCCGGGGAGCCGGACCCGAAATCGGGCCAGCCCCTGCAGATCGCCCGCGCCATCGAGGTGGGCCACGTTTTCAAGCTCGGCACCAAGTATTCCGAGAAGTTTGGCGCCGTGTACACCGACGACCAGAAGCAATCGCATCCGATGATCATGGGCTGCTACGGCATCGGCATCAGCCGCACGCTGCAGGCCGTGGTGGAGCAGAGTAATGACGCCGATGGCATCATCTGGCCCTGGAATGTCGCCCCCTGGCAGGTGCTGGTGGTGAACCTGGATCCGGCGGATGCCGCGGCCGCGGACCTGTGCAAAAAGCTGGCCTTGGCCGCCGAGTCCGCCGGGGCGGATGTGCTCATCGACGACCGCGCGGAGCGGCCGGGCGTCAAGTTCAAGGATGCGGACCTCATCGGCCTGCCGCTGCGCCTCACGGTGGGCGGCCGCGGCCTGAAGGAGGGGATCTTCGAAATGAAGTGGCGGACGGCCAAGGAAGTGACCAAGGTGCCCATCGCCGAAGCGGAAGGCACGGTCGCGGCGGCCGTGCGCGAAGCTGCCAGCAAGGCATGATCGTCGCCTCCACCAAGACCCGCCAGGATCCGCGCCCCGCCACTGTCACCCAACTCCAGCCGGCGGAGTTGTGGCACGTGGTCGTGCTCGACGACCCGGTCAACCTGATGTCGTACGTCGTCATGGTCTTCAAGAAGGTCCTCGGCTTTGAGGAAACCAAGGCCCGCCGGCATATGCTCGAGGTCCACGAGCAGGGCCGCTCCATCGTCTGGAGCGGGGTTCGCGAAAAAGCCGAGGCCTATGTCTTCACCCTGCAACAATGGCACCTGACCGCCGTCCTGGAGGCCGATGAGCGAGCTTAAGCCTGGCCGCCTTTTGACCTTGATGACCGCGCGGGACATACTGACGTTCGCAAAATGAAGCGCGTTGAGGTTAAGCTCAATCTCGAGGCGGTGGCCCCGCTGCTTGATGTCATCAAGGCGGCGGCCGATGACCTGCGGCCCGTGCTGGCGGTGCCGGCGCAGGTGCCGGAACATGATGCGGAATTCGCGGACACGTGGCGCAGCGACTTGCTTCACGGGCAGAACAGCGACCTCGCGATTTTTCTCGGGCTCTTTGGCAGCGAGTTTTTCCTGACCGGCGTGGTGCCGCTGGATCCGACCAACAGCGAGGCCATCCTGCGCGCCTGTGCCGCGGTCCGCCTGCGCTTGCGCGCCAAGCATCTGGAGCCGCTCGGGGACGAAGCCCTGGAGGCCGGCGATACCGCGCTCGACGACCTGCCGGAGGGCACGCGCCGGGCCTTTGCCGCCTATCTTTTCCTCGCCACGCTGCAGGAACTGATCGTGCAGCACCTGGACCCGACGGTGCTGGAGTAGGGCGGGGATGCTCCCGTCCACGCGGTCCACCCCCGGTCAATGTTCGCATTTGACGGCGGGGGCGGGCGGGGTAGCTTCCACGCCGACACCCTGTAGTGTTCGAGGTGCTCCAATAACGCTCTTTGCCTTTGCTATAATTTGGGAACCGCTGACAGGCGGGCTGATGCCAGGCCGTAAACCGGAAGGCAGAAGGTCCGTCGGGTGGTGCCCACCTTTAACTTAAAAAGGACATGAGCCCCGGGGCGCACGGCATCAATGGGGTGTCACTCTTTTCCACCAACCACATGAATCCCGCCTTCTATCATCTCCTCCACGTCTTCGCCCTGCTGGTCCTGACCGCGCACACCTACATGGCGTTCGCCAATCCGGACCCGGAAAATCGCAAACGGACGGTGATGATCACCGGCATCGCCAGCCTGCTCATGCTCGTGAGTGGCTTTGGCCTGTTCGCCAAGATCTACCACAACCAATGGGCGGGCTGGATCGTGGTGAAACTGTTTTGCTGGCTGGGCTTCACCGCCCTCGGGGGCATCGCCTACCGCAAGGCCCACCTGCGCGGCCTGCTCAGCTTCCTGGGCCTGGCGATTCTGCTCATTGCGCTCGTGATGGTCTACCTGAAGCCGTTCTGAGCGCGGCTGCCGCGTCATGAGCGAGCCCCTCTGCGGCCTTTGGATCGGGGATGATGGCCGGGCCCATGTGGCCGTCGCCACCCCGGACGGAGGTCGCCGCGAGCGGGTCGAGCCCTTCCGGCCCTTTGCCTGGCTGGGGGCCGCCAGCGTCCGCGATGATGTGCATTGCGAGCGGCTGCAAGGCGAGGGGGCCTTCACCTGGTTGGCGCACACGGAGTCGCTGGCGACGTTTGAGGAGTTTTTCAAGGACACGCGGGAGGGGGCGCTCATCGACGTGCTCAAGCCCTACGAGAGCCAGTGGCTGCTGCAGCAGCGCACCCGCCTCTATGCCGAGATGCACTTCGCGGAACTGCGCCGCTGCCAGCTGGACATCGAAACCGGCGCGGCCGAGCCCGGCGCCTTCAGCGACGCGCGCAATGCCGGCGACCGGGTGCTGGCCATCGGCCTCCAGTGCGGACCCCGCCGCGAGCTCCTGACCCTCGGGGAGGAGACGGATGCGGGGGAAAAGCGCCTGCTGCTCGCCTTCAACGAGCTCCTGCGGGAAATCGACCCCGACGTGATCGAGGGGCACAACATCTTCAAGTTTGATTT
>JBAXWQ010000234.1:0-5176 GCA_037128315.1 Opitutia bacterium
TCGATCGTGAACCGACTGATGCCGAGCGCGCCCAGTTTGCGAAGCTGATCAAGGTGGAGTTCGAACCGGGCTATAACGCCCAGCGCACGCCCCTGAGCCTGCCGATCGCGCAGGCGGTCATCGCGGCAGTGCAATCGACCACGACCGAGCCGGTCATGAAGCTGCCCACCGCCGGTGGCAGCCTGCCGCTGAGCATCATCGTGGAGACGCTCGGGGTGAACGTCATCACGGTGCCCGTGGCGAATTACGACAACAACCAGCACGCGGAGAATGAGAACATGCGCGTCGACTATCTGTGGGAAGGCATGGAGACGTTCGCGGCGCTGATGACGATGCCGTGAGGTGACACTCCCCCGAAAATGTAGGGCCGGCGCTTGTCGCCGTTCCGTCGTTCGTTCGGGGAATGGTCCGCCGACCAGCGGCAACCCTACATTCAACGGCATGATCCCGTATCAGTCGTTGAACGTTACGCGCGGGTTGGTCTGCAAAAATTGCGCGATCGCGTCGGCGAAGATGGCTCCGAACTCGGCGCGCTTCTTTTCACCGACGCCGGTGATGCCGTCCAGCTCGCCGGCCCGCGTGGGATAAGCGCGCGCCATTTGCCGCAGCGTCGCATCGCCAAAAATGACGTACGCGGGCACGCCCCGCTCGTCGGCCAGTTGCTTGCGCAGGGTGCGGAGTCGGGCGAAGAGAATCTCGTCGCAGGCGATGTCGCCCTCGCGGCGGGCGATCCGTTTCGCCTTCGGCAGGTCCATTGGCTTGGTGAGCGTGACGGGCGCACGGGAGCGGAGGACGGCGCGGCCCTCGGGCGTGAGTTCGAGGGTGGCAAACTCCCCCTCGGCGACGGTCAGGAAACCCAGCCGCATCAGTTCACGACCGATGTTGGCCCAGTGCGGCCGGGACAAATCCCGGCCGATGCCGTAGGTGGTCAGGCGGTCGTGGCCCCAGCGCCGGATCTTGTCGGTGTCGGCGCCGGTCAGCACTTCGGTGAGATGATTCAGCCCCACGCTGAAGTTGCTGTGCTGAGCGATGCGATAGACGCAGGACAGGAGCTTTTGGGCGGCGATGGTGCCGTCGTAGGTTTCGCGGGGCTCGAGGCAGTTGTCGCAGGCGCCGCAGTTATCGAGCGGAAAATCCTCCCCGAAATAATCCAGCAACTCGGCCCGGCGGCAGCCGGCGCTTTCGGCATAATGCACGATTTGCCGGAGCTGGGCGCGGGCGACGCTCTGCTCGTGCTCGTTCGTGATTTCGTCGAGAAAATGGGTCTGCTTGGCGATGTCGCCGGCGCTGAACAGCAGGAGACAGTCGCCCGGCAGGCCGTCGCGGCCGGCCCGGCCGGTTTCCTGGTAGTAACCCTCGATGTTTTTCGGCAGATCATGATGGATGATCCAGCGGACGTTGGGTTTGTTGATCCCCATGCCAAAGGCGATGGTCGCGCAGATGATCCGCGTCTCGTCGCGCAGGAAGAGCTCCTGGTTGCGGCTGCGCTCCGCTGCGTCGAGCCCCGCGTGATAGGGGCGGGCGAGGAAGCCGCGGCCGGCGAGTGTCTCAGCCACGCGCTCGGCCGTGGCGCGGCTCGCGCAATAGATGATGCCGCTCTCGCTCTCGCGCTGCCGGACAAAGGCGATGATTTGCTTCAACGGCTGGTCCTTGGGAATAACCCGATAGGAGAGGTTGGGCCGGTTGAAGCTGGCGACAAAGGTGGCGGGCTCACGCAGCCGGAGGTGTTTGATGATGTCGGTGCGCACCCGGCTGGTGGCGGTCGCCGTGAGTGCCATGACGGGGACGTCCGGCAGCAAATCCCGCAGCCTGGCGATTTGCCGGTATTCGGGCCGGAAATCGTGGCCCCATTCGGAAATGCAATGGGCCTCGTCGATGGCCAGGGCGGTGACGTTCCACGCCTTCAGGTTTTCCTGCCAGTTGTCGAGCATCAGCCGCTCCGGGGCGACATAGAGCAACCGCCATTCCCCGCGGTGCAGGCCGCTCAGCCGGGAGCGGGCCTCGGCGGGGTCGAGGGTGGAGTTCAGGAAGGTGGCGGCCACGCCCGCCGCCTGCAGCTGATCCACCTGATCCTTCATCAGGGCGATGAGGGGCGACACGACCACGGTTAGGCCCGGCCGCTGCAAGGCGGGAAGTTGGAAACACAGGGACTTGCCCCCACCCGTGGGCAATAGCGCGAACACATCCCGATCGGCCAAGGCCGTCTCGATAATCTCGCGCTGGAGCGGGCGGAAAGCCCCGTAGCCGAAGGTAGTTTTGAGCGTAAGCAGCAGGTCGTCCACAGGAGAAGGTGTGTGGATGGGGCCGATGCATCCGACCGGCAAGCCTTCAGGTTACGTAATTACGCTTACTTGAGGCCAAGCCAGTCGGCGAGGCTCCGCACGGCCGGGGTCAGGGGATGACCGCGGCGCACGGCGCGGGAGACAATCCGAAGTTTCCGGTTTGTCCGCTCGGCCTTGGGGTCGACATGACCCACGAGTTCGATGCCGGCGAGTATCGGCAGGGCATAGTAGCCACGCACGCGCCGGGCTGGCGGGGTGTAGACCTCCCAGGTGTAGTCGAAGCCCCATAGTGCGGCGGTGATGAGGCGGTCGTAGATGAGGGGGTCGAGGGGTGCCAGCAGCAGCGGTTGTGCCGCCGCGGTGCGGGAGGGGTTGGGCCGGCAGTGCTCCAACTGCGGCAAATCCTCCCGCAGGCAGTGGAGGGTGGGGCAGCCGTCGACCTTGACCGCCTGGACCAGGTCCGTCACGAGCTTGAGTTCCGCTTGCTTGAGCCGGACGAGCCGGCGTTGGCGGAGTTTGAGGAGCGCATCCCATCGGGCCGTTTCCCGGGTGGTGGGCTCGGGCTGGGCCAGAACCCGCCGGGGTAGGACCCGTTCGGGGAGATCATAGGAACGGCGGTTGTCCGTACTGCGGCGGGCAATGAGCAGACGGCCGTGGAAGAAGAGTTTCTGCAGGGTCGCCTTGGCCTGCGTGGCCGCACCCCACACGTGGCGGGAGCGTCCGGAACCGGCAAAATCCTCGGACGAAAGCGGGCCGCGACGCGCGATTTCCTGAATGAGATCCGGGGCCAGTTCCCGCTGACGGGGCGACAATCGGCCGGACCAGGCGCTGGTTTGCCTGGTCCGGTCCCGCATCACCGCCTGCAAATGGGGCCAGGCTTCGAGAGGGAAAGCCACCAGGGTATTGGCGGAGGGAATATGATGTTCGAAGGCTGTCCGCTGCTCCGCGCCGAGCGGCGCGTCCGCAGGTCCGTGGAGATGACGCATCAGGCCGCCTTCCGGGTAGCGATGAACACGATTGCGGAGAATGAGATCATGCATCCGGCCGCAAACATTGATCGGATCGATCTGGATGTAGCCATGGTGGGCCAGGGCCGACGCCACATCCGGGGCGGGGGCATCCAGCAGCAGGGTGCGGCGCAGAAAACGACGCGCAGTTGCAGGATCAAGAGGGAGCGGGATCATGGGGGCGGGCCGCAGTTGGCGAACAATGTCCGGTCGGGGAGTTGCGCCGCACGACGCCGAAAAAAGAAAGGCCGCGCCAGAAGCGCGGCCTGAATGTAGCCAGAGGAGATAGGTTATTTCTTGGGGGCCGCGGCATCAATTTCCTGCAGCCGCTTCTCCAAGATATTCATCTCGCTGACGAGGCGCTCCTCGACCTTCTTGCGGTCTGAGCTGTTGACGATGCTGAGGCTGGCCGCATCACGCACGACATTGGCCGGCAGCGAAAGCAGGCGGGTAATCAGGCCCTGGTCCTTGAAGCTGCTCAGGTAGAGCGCCGTGATCTCGTGGGAAAGCTTCATCGAATCATGCGCGACCGCTTGCGAGGTCAGCAATTGCGTGTTGAGCGCCTGATTGCGGGACATTTCTGCCGTCAGCACGCCGCTGACCTGATCGCTGATCCGCTGGCTGTAGGCGTTGATGGCCTCGCGGGTGAGGTTCTGGTCCTTGGACATCTCGGAGAGAATGGGGGAGATCTTTTCCGCCATGCGCGTGGAGACTTTGTCGACCTGCTCATTTTGGAGCTTCTCGGCCTCCTCCGGGGTCTTCGGGAGGGGACTGTTGGGCTGCATCTTGCGGGCGATGGCCTCGGCGAGCTGATTGACCTTCTCGGCGTTGATCTTGGCGAACTCCTCGTCCGTCATGAGTGCATCGGCCTGGCGCTTGGCGATCGCATCCTTGAGGAGCTGATTGACGGATTCAATATGCCGGCGGGTCTCTTCCGCTGATGCCTTCATCTCGGCATTCGTCTGCTCGCGAAGGGCGGCGATTTCACTTTGCTGTTTCGCGGCCAGTTCGGAGACGGTTTTCTGGTAGAACCAGAAAGCCGCCCCGATGATCAAGGCGGCGGTGAGGACGACGGCGGGGAGCTGTTCTTTGAACTTTTGCCACATAGGAAGAGGAGGGTTGAATGTGTATCGACATCCATAGCAGGAGAATGTTCAAAAGCAATGCCGCCCTTGCGCCACCCATGATTTCCAAGCCATGAGCCTCAATCGCTATGAACAATCGGTTTTTGACTACCTTTTGACCAACCCCGACGAACGACGACATTGGCAGGGAAAAATATTTGAGGCGTCATGTCGCGCCGAGGCAACGGGGGCGGTCGCACGTGCCTTGGAGCGGGATTTTTGGGATTATTTTGTGGAGCGCAGTCCGCATGTGACCCAGCTGCGAAACTTGAATAGCGGCGGTCTGCGGCGGGTGAGTTTCTTGAACCTGGCTGAACACTTGCTGAGGTTGTGGGGCCCGCCGCCCAAGCTCAGGAAACCAGCGGCCAATTCATGGGCCTAGGCTTCCGTCACCGGAAATTTTCACAATTTCTCAATTACTGTATTTACAAAGCCCAGAAGTGGATGCATTGGTTATTCACAAGTTATCCACTCGATGGAAAACACTAAAAGTGCGGTTAATAATCCACCGCGGCATCAGGTTGAAGTAAGGGCTAAAACCTACGTTCTCGATACGAACGTATTGCTGCACGACCCACAATCGATCTACAAATTCGAAGACAACAACCTCGCGATTCCGGTCGAGGTTCTTGAAGAGCTCGATGCGATCAAGAGCGAGCAATCCACGGAGCGGGGCCGCAACGCCCGCCGAGTGCACCGCATCCTGCAGGAGCTCCTGCCGGACTCGCACTCGATGCACGA
The DNA here is from genome assembly GCA_037128315.1 of Opitutia bacterium. GTDB lineage: Bacteria > Verrucomicrobiota > Verrucomicrobiia > Opitutales > Opitutaceae > Lacunisphaera. The sequence goes on from JBAXWQ010000234.1 coordinate 5,155, forward strand.
GGGCGTGAAGCTGCCCAACGGC
>JBAXWQ010000235.1:0-5168 GCA_037128315.1 Opitutia bacterium
AGAGCACGTTCTTGGTAAGGACGAGGTCGCCGGTTCGAATCCGGTTCTGGGCTCCAGGCAAACGTCGGTGATCTCCGACGTTAATCAAGATCAACAACTTCAACCACCAACAACCTACTCCAGCTCCACATGGCTAAAGGAACATTCGAACGCAAGAAGCCGCACGTTAACGTCGGCACGATCGGCCACGTCGATCACGGCAAGACCACCCTGACTACCGCGATTCTCTCCGCGCAGGCCCGCAAGGGTCTCGCTGAGATCAAGACCTATGCGGATATCGCCAAGGGCGGCACCGTCCGTGACGCCTCCAAGATCGTCACGATCTCGGTCGCCCACGTGGAGTACGAGTCCGACAAGCGCCACTATGCGCACGTCGACTGCCCCGGCCACGCCGATTTCGTCAAGAACATGATCACCGGCGCCGCCCAGATGGACGGTGGCATCCTCGTGGTGTCCGCGGCGGACGGCCCGATGCCGCAGACCCGTGAGCACATTCTCCTCGCCCGTCAGGTTGGCGTGCCGAATCTCGTGGTTTTCCTGAACAAGGTCGACCTCATCGAGGACGCCGAGCTGCTCGAGCTCGTCGAAGAGGAAATTCGCGATCTCCTGACGAAGTATCAATTCGACGGCAAGAACGCCAAGATCATCCGGGGTTCGGCCACCGCCGCCCTCGAAGGCAAGCCGGAGGGCCTCGCCGCCATCCAGGCGCTGATGGAAGCCATTGATTCCGACATCGCCGAGCCGCAGCGCGAGCTCGACAAGCCCTTCCTGATGTCCGTCGAGGACGTCTTCTCGATCACGGGTCGCGGCACGGTCGCCACCGGTCGTATCGAGCGCGGTATCTGCAAGCTCAACGACAACGTTGAGATCGTCGGCCTCAAGGACACCACCACGACGGTCGTGACCGGCATCGAGATGTTCCGCAAGCTGCTCGACCAGGGCCAGGCGGGCGACAACGTCGGCATCCTCCTCCGCGGCATTGAAAAAGAGGGCATCGAGCGCGGCCAGGTCATCGCCGCCCCGAAGTCCATCAAGCCGCACAAGAAGGCCAAGGCCGAGATCTACGTCCTCTCGAAGGATGAGGGCGGCCGCCACACGCCGTTCTTCAACGGCTACCGTCCCCAGTTCTACTTCCGCACGACGGACGTGACGGGTATCGTCAATCTTCCGACCGGGGTCGAAATGATCATGCCGGGCGACAATATCGCCGTGGAAATCGATCTGATCGTCCCGATCGCCATGGAAAAGACCCAGAAATTCGCCATCCGGGAAGGCGGCCGCACCATTGGTGCCGGTCGTGTGACCGAGATCATCGAATAAAGCGTCTTTAACCTCTTCCGACCGACGCTGCCGGGGCTCCTTTGGGGTTCCCGGCTGTGTCGTCTAAAAGAAATAACCACAGGGGTGTAGCTCAACTGGTAGAGTAGCGGTCTCCAAAACCGTTGGTTGGGGGTTCGAGTCCCTCCGCCCCTGCCACTTTCGCCCAAATCATAATATGGCCAATCCCTTCCGCAGTGCCCGCATCTTCTTCGGCGAACTGGTCGCCGAGTTGCAGAAAGCCAGCTGGCCCTCCAAAACCGAGCTCAAGGATTCGACCATCGTCGTGATCGTCGCCTGCTTGCTGCTCGGTCTGTTCACCAGCATCAGTGACTTCGCCCTCTACAACGTGGTCGACGCCGTCACGTCGCTGATCAGCCGCTAATTTTTCCGCCCCGATGACCACCCAGACTTCCACGCCAACCAGCGCCCAGTGGTTCGCCCTCCACACCCTCTCCGGCCAGGAGAACAAGGTGAAGAACTACATTGAGAAGTTCAAAAAGGCGGAGGAACTCGATGATTTCATCTTCGAGGTGCTGCTCCCGACCGAGGTGGTCTCCGAGGTCAAGGGGGGCAAGAAGTCCACCAAGGTCCGCAAACTCTACCCGGGCTACGTGTTCATCAACATGTGCCTCTACGACGGGGAAAAACAGGTCGTCATCAAGCCGTTCTACTTCGTGAAGGATGCGGCTGGCGTGATCGGCTTTGTCGGCGGCGACAAGCCGGCCGCCCTGCGTCAGGCGGAGATCGACGACATCAAGGCCCGCGTCGAGGCCGCCTCGGGCAAGGAAGTGCCGAAGGTGACGTTCGAGGTCGGCGAGGAAGTGAAGATCACCGACGGGGCGTTCGCCAATCTCACGGGCCGCGTCGACGAGGTCGATCCCGCCCGCGGCAAGCTCAAGATTTCGGTTTCCATTTTCGGCCGGTTTACGCCCGTCGAACTCGAATACTGGCAGGTCCAGCGCGCCTCTGAAAGCTGATCCAGCCGCCCACCACCAACCAGTCCTCCCTTACCACACACTACCATGGCCAAAAAGATTCAAGGCTACGTCCGCCTCCAGCTCCCCGCTGGCGCGGCCAACCCAGCTCCTCCCGTCGGTCCCGCCCTCGGCGCCCAAGGCGTCAACATCATGGGCTTCTGCAAGGAGTTCAACGCGAAGACCAAGGACCAGAATGGCATGATCATTCCGGTCGTCATCACGGTCTACTCCGACAAGTCCTTCACCTTCATCCTTAAGTCGCCCCCGGCGTCCGTGCTGCTGAAGAAGGCCGCGGGCATCGCGACCGGCTCGGCCAAGCCCAACATGGACAAGGTCGGCAAGGTCACGAAGAAGCAGATCCTCGAGATCATCAAGATCAAGAAGGCTGACCTGAACGCCAACAGCGAAGAGGCCGCCATCCGCATGATCGCCGGCACCGCCCGCAACATGGGCATCGAAGTCATCGACTAATTTTCCTCAACCAACACTCACCGCGGGAGTCCCCCCAGGGACGTTCGCACCGCAAGGAGTCCTCCATGCCCGTAAAACAAAGCAAACGTTATCGCAGCGCCGTCACGGCGGCTGATCTCAAGAAGGAATATCCACTCAAGGAAGCAGTGGAAATCCTCAGCAAATTCCCCAAGGCGAAGTTCGACGAGACCGTCGAGCTTTCCTTCCGTCTCGGCGTCGATCCGGCGCAGGGCGACCAGATGGTGCGCGGCACCACCCCGCTGCCGAATGGCTCGGGCAAGAAGGTCCGCGTCGTCGTCTTCACCGATGATCCCGCCAAGGCGCTCGCCGCGGGTGCCGACACCGCCGGCCTGGCCGACGTGATGGCCAAGATCTCCGAAGGCTGGCTCGATTTCGACGTCGCCATCGCCACCACCGAGGCCATGAAGCAGGTCCGCACCCTGGCCCGCGTCCTCGGCCCGAAGGGCCTCATGCCGAACCCGAAGTCCGGCACCGTCACCGACGACATCGCCGCCGGCATCAAGGCCGTGAAGGCCGGCCGCGTGGAATTCAAGGTCGACAAGACCGCCAACATTGGCGTCGGCGTCGGCAAGCGCTCGTTCACGCCCGACCAGATCACCGAGAACGTCGCCGCGGTCCTCGAGGCCGTGGGCAAGGCCAAGCCGGCCGCGTTCAAGGGCCACTACATCAAGAGCGTGACGCTCTCGTCCTCCATGAGTCCGGGCGTGAAGCTCGCGACCACCGAGTTCAACAAATTCTAACCCGGAACCAACGCACCATGAGAGCAGAAAAGAAATACCTGATCGACGAGGTCACCGGGCATCTGAAGAAGTCCGACTACGTCATCCTCACCAACTTCACGAAGCTGACCGTGTCCGATGCGGCCGAGTTGCGCAAGCGCCTCGCCCCGGAGAAGGCCGAGTTTCATGTCGTCAAGAACAGCTCGTTCCGGGTCGCGGCCAAGGCTTTCGGCCTGCCGGACCTGGACAAGTCCCTCACCGGCCAGACGGCCGTCGTGGTCGGCGGCAAGAATCCGGCCGGCGTCGCCAAGGCGCTGAAGAAATTCATCCAGGACAAGCAGAAGCTGGAGGTCAAGGTGGGCGTCTTGGACAAGAAGCTCATGACGGCCGCCGACCTGGCGAAACTCGCCGACCTGCCTTCGTTCGAGGCCCTGCGCTCGATGCTCCTCGGCATGCTCACCATGCAGGGCGCCGCGTTCGTCCGCGTCCTCGACGCCAAGGTCAAGAAGGAGCAGCCCGCTGCTCCGGCCGCCTAACCCATCCCGCAACCCAACCCAATTTTTCCGGCGCAAGCCGGGGAACAAAACATCCAAGGAAGAGGCTAGGGGATACGTCCCTTAAACGCGTTTCACTCATCGAGACCGCTAGCCGCTTCAGGAGAAAATACCATGAGCAACATCACCAAAGACCAAGTCATTGAATGGCTGTCCGCCCAGCCGATTCTCGAACTCGCCGGCCTCGTCAAAGAGCTGGAGACCAAGTGGGGCGTTTCCGCCGCTGCCGCTGCCGGCCCGGCCGCCGCCGCCGCCGCCCCGGCTGCCGCCGCCGAAGAGAAGACCGAGTTCACCGTCGTCCTCCTCGAGGCCGGCGCGAACAAGATCGGCGCCATCAAGGAAGTCCGCGCCATCACCGGCCTGGGCCTCAAGGAAGCCAAGGACCTGGTCGAAGGCGCGCCCAAGCCCGTCAAGGAAGGCGTCAACAAGGCCGAGGCCGAGGAAATCAAGAAGAAGCTCGAGGCCGCCGGGGCCAAAGTGGAACTCAAGTAACCACTTGGCGCTTCCCTGCTCCCTGTTTCTCCTTTCACCGAGACAGGCCGCGTCCAACCGCGGCCTGTCTTTCGGCTTTCATTCGTTTGTTCTTTCCGCGTCCCGCGACCTCGCGTCCGGGCGCACCATTGCCGGTTATTCGTTCCGGAATAACTGAGTTCTGCTCCTTTCCTTTCGTTCACATCTACACGGGATAATTCCATGGCCGACCGCACTCACACCGAACGCATTAACTTCGGCAAACTCCGCGAAGTCATCCAGCCGCCCAACCTCATTGAGCTGCAGATCAGCTCCTACCTGGAGTACCTCCAGAAGGACACGCCCGAGAAGCAGCGCAAGCCCTACGGCCTCGAGGCCGTCTTCAAGGAGGTCTTCCCGATCCATTCCTACGATGAGCGCCTGACGCTCGAGTACGTCTCCTACACGATCGGCGAGCCGAAGAGCTCCGAGATCGAGTGCCTCCGCGAGGGCACCACCTACGCCGTGCCGCTTTATGTGAAGCTCCGCCTGCGCGAGGAAGACTTCATCAAGGACGAGGAGATTTTCATGGGCGACATCCCGATGGTGACCGAGCGCGGCTCGTTCATCATCAACGGCGCCGAGCGCGTCGTCGT
>JBAXWQ010000236.1:0-5117 GCA_037128315.1 Opitutia bacterium
ATCAGCGGGGCGAGGCCTTGCAGTTCAACCATGGCGGCGTCGCTCAGGATGGCGCGGCCTCCGGCCCGGAGCAGCGGCCAGGTGCTGCCGACAGCGCTGAGCAGGGCCAGGCCCAACACGCCCCGCCGCCACCACGCCGACGTGAGGTGCAGCACGGAAAATGCGCCGACGACGATCGCGGGCAGCAGACAGATGAGATAAAATCGCACCGCTTTATCCCGGCCAAACCACGGGCCGGTCATCGCCAGCACCGTGACCGAGCAGCCGACCACGAGTGCAAAGTCCACCGCGGGCAACTCCCTGCGCCGCCGCCATCCCAGGACGAGTCCTGGAACCACCAGCACGGCAAACCCGAGGAAGGGCAGCCAGCCCAGTAGGTCGCCCGCTTCGACCGGTGGAGCGGGCATCGGCCTGCCATCGGCTGAAAATTTCGCGGGATTCGTGAACGCGGTGATGAGACGGTGGATGCGCGTCGGGTCGAACCGCCAGAGCACCCAGGCGCCTGCCGCCGCCAGCAGCAAGGCCACGACCGCCAGCCATGGCAGGATCTGGGATCGGCGCCGCGGCTCTTGTCGCAAGATGAACACGCCGATGACAACGGCCAGCAGGACCAAGGCCGCGCCCAGCACCCCGATATGCGTCAGGCTGAGCAGCAGCAGGCACAGGAGCACGGCCAGCGCTCGCCGGGGGGTCGGGGCGCCGAGCCACCCATGCAGCGCGACGGCCAGGGCGGCCAGCCACACGAGCGCGAGCGAGTTTTTCTGCAAATCCCCGACCATCCGAAACCACGGCCACGCGAAACAGGTCAGCGTGGCGGCGGCGAGCGGCACCCCCTCGCCCTGCCCCCGCGCCGTGGTCCACCGCCGCACGAGCACAAACACGGGCCAGGCGGCCAGCGGCGGCAGCAGCGCATCACAGAGCTTGACTGTCCAGACGATGGCCTCCGCCTGCGCCAGGCCGCTCACCTCCGCCAACCCCCAGGCCAGGGCCGCGTGCAGATGGAAGATGAGGGGCAAGTCCGGGAAGCCGAGGCCTCCGCGCTCCAGGAGCGCACGCGCCTGCACGAGGTAATAGCCTCCGTTCACTCCGGGCAGGTAGTGGGTGCCAAACAGCAGCCACGCCCGCGCCCCCACCGCCGCCGCCATGATCAGCCATAGCCACCGCCGGCCCCGGGACTTTTTCCCCATTCGTTCCGAATCCGGAGGGGTGTTGGTCGTACCTTGCCGAGCCATAAATCAGGACTCCGTTAGAAACCAAATTTCACGCCCAGGCTGAGATACGGGGCGGGACCGAACCGCACATTCTCACGAGTCTGCTGGTAGTTTATCTCCCGGTTGACTGAAAGCCCCGCCTCCGCCTCGACCCTGAGCGAGGGAGTGAAGGCGTGACCCAGCCCGGCGCCGATGCGGATGTCGCGATACGAACCAAGGACGCCATTATAGCGGGCGTCGCCCAGCCGGGTACCCAGCGCCTCACTCGTGCGAAAGGTCGCGCCGTTCATCTTCGCACCGACGTGAAAGCTCCAGTCCTGGGTGGGCTGATAGGTGAGGCGCGGTTGCGGGAGCATCAGGCTGAGTCGGAACTGCTCATTGATGTCCCAGTTCACGCCGATCATGGGCAACGCCCGACGGTCGCTGTCGGGATTGATCATCACGCCGAAAGCATACGTCAAAGCGGGGCTGTAGCGCCACATCCCCATGAGTCCCGCCGAGAGTCCGATGTCTTTGGCGCCTAATCCGCTGGTTCGGTAGACCGTGCCGCCGAACCGACCCATCAACATCAGATCCTCACCCGCCTGATAGGCCAGACCGGTACTCAGACTCAGGGTATGGATCGAATCGGGCACCGGCGTGTCAGCCAGTTCGCCAAAGCTGATATTCTGCGCCATCAGGTCGAGGGGCACAACCCACTGTTCGCCCAGCGGCAGGTTGCCGTTCCAGCCAAGGGCCAAACTGGCGGCCGCGCTCTCCCCGCGTTTCTGGTGTCGGTAATCACCCTCGCTCGGGAGCACGGTGGACGCCTCCATCCAGGCCCCCGTTGGCGGCGGCTTGGTGCCTGCAGTGACTAGGACGGGGGTGGCCATCGGAAGATCGGTCGTCTGGCCGAAGGCCGGCCAGGCGAAGAGGATGGCGGAGCTGGTCATCAGCGTTCGGCGCAGGATACGGGGGAGCGCGATGAGGAAAGAATTCATTAGTGGTTTTTGAATATTGTTTGATGGGCAATGGGTCGCCTCCGGCGCTGCAACCGATCTTCGGGGCGCGGGATCCGGCAACTGGCTGGGCTTCACTTGGCGTCTCGCACGAGGCGGACGTAGTTGTAATAACGCTCTTGTCCGCCAAGAGAGCCTACCACCTTCCCGTCGAAGCGCACCGCCCCCGCCCCATGAAGGTCCTTCCCATCGCTGCCGACAGCCCGCCCAAAGGCGACATACCACGCGGTGTCGTAGGTCGTGGCGCCAGGAAGGCCGGGGTTCGTAGTGCTCGTCCAATACCAGGGATAGTCGGCGGCACCTGTCTCATTGGTGATCCCCGTGCATTTGAACAGCGGATCAATAGCAGGCCCCACATTGGCCGGATTCTTGGCTCCGGGTGACCGCGTGTAGTCCACTAGGCTCTGGAGTTCCTTGGCATTCGGCAACCGCCAGTCGCTGTAGCCCAGATAATTCGCGGTATTCTGGGTCTGGGCATAGGCAAGAGCTTGTTCCCAATCCATCCCCGAGCCGCTGTCAGTCCGAGCCCACATCAAGCCCGTGGCCTGATCCGTGATAGTTCCGTCGCCTTGGTTTAGGAAGCTGTTGCTTCCGTATGTGTCACCCCGGACACAACGGACCAGATGCCTTGGTCCTGAAGCGATGGAATAGGCCTTGATGTGCCCTGTGCCGAAATTGACGCCGAAAGCCAATTCTGCGCCGACCTCATGGTTATGGAGCTTTAGTGGTTGGAAGACTTTTACGGGGGAATCTGTGCTCTCGAGGAGCCCCGAATATTTGGTGTTACTCCAGAAAATGGCATGGCTGAGCTCATCCTGGCTTGCATAGCTGATGGTGAAATAGCTCGTGTCGATATACGGCCATCCGGTGTTGGCGTTCCAGAGGGAGTATAGCTCCTTGATGTTCGGGAGTCGCCAGTCGCTGTAGCCTCCGTAATTGCTGGCGTTCATGGCCGTAGCGACCGCCTGCGCTTCCCCCCAGTAGACTGGGCCGGTGGAGTGGCTCTGCTGCCAGGTCAGGCCGGTGACGCTGTCTTTCACGGTGAGACCGTCGCTGCTCTTAGTGTAACTGGGCTGGGTCCCGGAGAACTGGGCGTCTTGACCGTAGAAGGGCTGCCCGCGGCTGGGAGCCGTGATGAGGGCCGTGGCATCAAAGGTCTTGGTCTGGCCGGTGTCGACGACAGGAGACCGCGTCTCGACGGCGTGAGCGGAAAGGAGGGAGGTCGCCAGCAAGGCGAGCCTAGAGCAAAATTTATGGAATGAAGCATTCATTATTTGATTGATCGATCCCGAGTCTGCCGAAACCGGGTTAACTCCGTGTGTGGCTGGCGAGATTTTTTGTTAAGGCCCGGTAAAGGTTGCTGCGCTGGCGTGCATCTCTTACACACTGCGATTGAAATGAAACTTGGGCCGAATGGGCGCACTCGCCTCCTGATGATCGATGACGATCGCAAATTGTGCCGCCTGGTCCTCACCTACCTGGAGCCGCTCGGGTTCGATGTTACTCCGATTCATGAAGGCCCGCTTGGCGTCACGCGTGCCCTTGATCCGGCCGAGTCGTGGCATGGCATCATCCTTGATGTGATGTTGCCCGGCCTCGACGGCTTCGAAGTGCTGAAGCGCATCCGTCAGCAGTCGAGCGTCCCCGTCCTGATGCTGACGGCCCGAGGAGATGAGACGGACCGGATTGTTGGACTCGAGGTGGGTGCAGATGATTACCTTCCCAAGACTTTTTCGACCCGTGAGCTGCTCGCGCGATTGCGCGCGGTGCTGCGCCGTGCCGCCACCCCGGTTGCCGGTTCCTCCGCCCCTGCGCAGGAAACCATCATCGGACCCCTGCGAATGAACCTCGATGCCCGCATGGCGTGGCTTGAGGACAAGCCCCTTACCCTGACGCCCGTGGAGTATGACCTCCTCGCCAGTCTGGCAAAGGCCCGTGGGCGCGTGAAGTCCCGCGAAGCGCTCCTCGACGAATGCCGCGACCGCAACTACGACGTCTTTGATCGATCGGTTGACGTCCATATTTCCTCCCTGCGCCGAAAACTGGGTGACGACGCCAAGAGCCCCCGCTTTATCCGCACCCTCAGGTCGGCGGGCTACATGCTGGTGGCGCCCGGCGATCTCTGAGTAATGGCAGCGAAAGAGTTTCTCCGCGGAAGGAAGTCACGGAGCTCAAACGCCACGGCGCGTGAAGTCCCGTCGGGGCGACGCGCCGGGAAATTGTTAAGGGCGGGTAAATGAGCGCGATTATTCGCCCGCTGGCTACTAGCTTCCCTGCAGTCCGATGAATTTTCGCCCCACGCTTGCCTTCAAAGTCTCACTGCTGCTCGTCCTGAACCTGCTCCTGCTCGCTGGTCTCGGAGCCGGTTGGTTTCTGGTGCGCAACCATGCCGACTGGAACACATTCATCGGCGGGCCACCGGGCGACCGCGGACAAATCGTCGCCGACCAAATAGCGGTTGAATTGTCCTCCGCGGGAGCGGCCGAGCGCGCCGGCCTGCTGTCGCGCTATACCGCGGAGCACAAAGCCGACATCCTTTGGATCCGGAACGACGGGCTGATCCTGGCCGGTTCCCCGCGCCCCCTCCCGCCGGCGGTGGTCCGCCAGTTGAAGGACAACCCAACGGATGACCATGGACCCAATCCATTCCGGGCCCGCGACCTGGGCGGCCTGGCACGAGGGAGATTTCTCGTCTGGACTGAGCCGGGAAACTACTGGCTCGGTGTCCGCCTTCGTCCCCCGCTCAATGGAGACTACCCTGATAAGCCGCCGCCGCCCAACACGCTCTTGTTTCGTTTCGATTCAGTTTGGCCGCTGGCCATGCTGCTCGGCCTGCAGTGGTGGGCGGGAGTGGCGGCATTGGGCATCGGTTGTTCGATTCTTTTTTGGCTGCCTTTTGTGCGGAGGG
>JBAXWQ010000237.1:0-5102 GCA_037128315.1 Opitutia bacterium
TCCGGGTGGTCAACCTCATGGACGACTACCGCCGGCTGGTGGTGGATTACCTGCTCGACGGCTACCAGCGCGGCCTGACCCCCAACCCCGACGTCATGTGCAACAGCCGGGTGAAATTCGGCGTGTTCGCCCAGTATGCGCGGACCGAGGGTTTTGCCGCCCTGGCGACGGGACATTATGCGCGCCGGGTGGAGGACAGTGGCCGTATTCCACCCACTTTCTCGCTGCTTGAGGGCCTCGACAAGAACAAGGACCAGTCCTACTTCCTCGCCCTGCTCACGCAGGAGCAGCTCCGCTTCGCCCGCTTCCCGATCGGCCACCTGCCCAAGCCCGAGCTGCGGCGACTGGCCGCCGAGGCGAAACTGGCGACCGCGACCAAGAAGGACAGCCAGGGCATCTGCTTCATCGGCGAAGTGAAGATGGAGGATTTCCTCAAGGCCTATGTGCCGGAGCAGCCGGGCCCGATCGTGCGCGCCACCGATGGCCAGATCATCGGCGAACACCGGGGGCTGCACTATTTCACCATCGGGCAGCGCCGGGGGATCCGCATCCCGTCCAACACCGACGACCAGGCCTACGTCGTCACGGGCAAGCGCCCCGGCGACCATGCGCTGCTCGTCGCCTTCGACGGCCCGCTGGCTCCCGGTCTGTGGACGAGTGAATGCCGCGTGCACAGCCTCAGCTTTATCGGCGAGCCGATCCCCACCGCCCGCCGCCTTGAATGCAGGGTCCGATATCGCGATCCCCGGGTGGCGATCGAATATAGCCCGGATGAGCCGTCCACGGCCCTGATAAAATTTACCCAACCCCAGCGAGCGCTCGCGTCCGGCCAAATCATGGCTCTCTACGACGGCGAGAAACTCCTCGGCGGCGCAGTGTTCCAGTAAACCAACCGTCTAACTACGGCATTCAGCCGGGATGAACACCTACGATTTGAGCCGCTTGATGAAGTGGGCCTCAAACACCTCATAGACCAGGTTCCGGTCCTCGATGAAGACGACCTCGATGTTGCCGTCGGCCGCGTAGTTGAAAATGAGCCGACGTGACCCAACGCGAAGCCGATAATATCCCACCAGGCTGCCTTCGAGCGCCCGGATATCTCCGCGTTCAAAGCGCAAATCGACCAGTGCCTTTTTCACGGTCCGCCGCGGCTCTGGGGCCAGCCGCCGGGCGTACTCGACCACTTGTATTGACAGGCGAACCGTCAGGCTCATTCGGGGATATCGTCGATCTTCCCGAACTGGGTCCGGCCGGCCTGATGTTCCGCGATTGCGTGCATCGCGGCGGCGTTGCCCATGATTTCCAGCGTTTCCGCAATAGCGCTCATGCGCTCGTGGCCGATCATGCAGGCGACTGGTTCGTCATGACGCGTGACGGTCATGATTCTCCCCTTTTCCGCCGCTTTCACCAAGGCGGGGAAGGAAATCTGCCCCTCGGTGACACTTATTGTAGATTTCATTGAATAATACGTAGATCGATTGCTGCTCGAGTCAATCGGATTGCCGGCCGCCCTGGGCGATGCATCACCCCTGGAATCGTCTTGGGACTGGGGTCCAGCAGTTTAGGCTTACTCGTAACGCAGCGCCTCGATCGGATCGAGGGAGGCGGCCTTCCACGCCGGGTAAAAGCCGAAGCCCACGCCGATGCCCGAGCAGACCAGCAGCCCGATCAGCGCCCAGTCCCACGGAAAGACCGCGGTGGCATTCAGCATCATGGCGACGCCGTTACCGCCGAGCACGCCCAGCAGAATGCCCATGACGCCGCCGGCGAGCGAAATGGCGACCGCCTCGATGAGAAACTGGATCAAGATGTTGTTCTTCCGCGCCCCGATGGATTTGCGGATGCCGATCTCCTTGGTGCGTTCGGTGACGCTGACCAGCATGATGTTCATGATGCCGACACCGGCCGCCAGCAGCGCGATGCCGCTGATCACGAAGGAACCGGCCGCCACGACGTCCGCGACCTTGGCAAACGCGCCGATCAGGGAGTCGTTGGAATAGAGCTCAAAATCATTGTCCTGCTCGGGCTTGAGGTTGCGCACGATCCGCATGGCGGTGATGGCCTTCTCGATCGTGTCGTTGTAGTAGAGTTGGCTCGGGGCCTGGGTCGCGATGTTGATCGTCACGTGCTCGCTGCCGAAATCATTCAGGTAACGGGTGAGTGGCACCATGACCGTGTCGTCCTGGCTGTTGCCAAACATGCTCCCCTTCTCTGCAAATACGCCGATGACGGTGTAGGTGCGTTCCTTGATCTTGATGACCTTGCCCAGCGGAACCTCCGAGGGAAAAAGTTTTTTGACAATGCCCTGGCCAATGAGGCACACCGGCCGGGCGAGTTCCACGTCGTCGGCCGTGAAATTGCGGCCTTGGTCGATGTTATACTGGTTGGCGGCGAGAAAATGCTCATTGGTGCCGCCAAAGGTCAGGCCGGGCGTGGTCTTGCGGCCATTGTAGACGGCCTGCCCGCCCCCGGTCTGGTCAAAGATCTTGAGGCAGATCACGTCGGAGTGCCCGGCCATGAGCTGCTGGTAACGCATGGCCTGGTCCAGCGTGATATCCCGGCGCAGCTGATAGCGCCGCCGCTGCGCCCCGTCGCCGCCGCCGGTGATTGGAAACTTGGCGAACTGGAACATGTTGGTCCCCAGGAAACTGAGGCCCGTCTCGATGGAATTGCGCAACGCCCCCACGGCGGTCATGACCCCGATGACGGAGAACACGCCGATCGTGATGCCGGACATCGTGAGAAACGAGCGCAGCTTGTTCACCCCCAGCGAGCCCAGGGCCATGCGCAGGATTTCCGACAGGCGGATCTTATTCATAGCGCAGCGCCACCACCGGATCGAGCCGCGAGGCGCCGTAGGCAGGCAGAAAGCCGGAGACGATGCCGGTGACGACGGACACTAGCATGCTGACCAGCACGAGGTCGGGGGAGAATTCCACGGGAAAGCTGGGGGCCGCCTGCCGCACGACCATGAAAAGACCGAAGGACACGACCATGCCGGCCGCGCCGCCGATGAGGCAGATGGAGACGGCCTCGATGAGGAACTGCAGCAGAATGCTGCGACGACGGGCCCCGAGGGCCTTGCGCGTGCCGATTTCCTTCGTGCGCTCCTTCACGCTGACAAAGGTGATGTTCATGATGCCGATGGCCCCGACAAAGAGTGAAAGCCCAGTGATGAAGAGGCCCGCCATCGCGATGCCCGACTTCACCGGGTCGAGCTGCGCCTTGAAGGCCTGCTGCTCGTTGATGGTGAAATTGTCCCGCTCGCCCGGCAGCTGCCCGCGGACCCGGCGCATCGCCCCAATCAGTTCCTCCTTGGCCGCCATGAGCTGGGTCTTGTCCTTAACCTTGACCCGCAGTTCCGCGCCCCGGCGGATGCTGAAATATTTCTGGTACGCGGCCAGGGGCAGCACGACCTGGTTGTCGAAGCTGAACAGCCCGAGGAATTCACCCTGCTTGGCAAACACGCCGACGACCAAGAAGGGATGCCCGCCGATGATCACGGTCTGGTCAAGGGACGAGCGGCCCGGGAACAGGGCCTCCGCCACATCGAAGCCCAGCACACAGACCTCCCGGGCGGCACCCGCCTCGGTATCGTTGAACAAGCGGCCTTCCTGGTACTCGACGCTGTTGATCCGCACATAGTCGGCCGTGGTGCCGATGGTAAAGACATTGTTGACCTTGTTGTCCTCGAATTTCACCGGGGCCCCGCGGCCAACCACCGGGACGGCGATGTCGAGGAGACTGTTGGGTGTGCCAGCGATGATGCGGTTGAGCTTATCGGCGTCCCGGGGAACCAGATTGGGCCGATTGTTGTAGTTCCACCAATCCTCCACCGGACCCCACGGCCATTTCTGCACGTACAGCACGTCCTCCCCGAGCATGGCGAGGCTGTTCTGGAACCCGGTGTCGATGCCGCGGATGGCCGTGCCCATCAGGGTGACGGCCACGATGCCGATAATGACACCGAGGGCCGTGAGGATGGAGCGCATCTTGTTTGCCCGGATCTGCGTGAGCGCGATCCGGAAGGACTCGATAAACTCGTTGAGGAGGCGCTGCATGATTATTTTCGATTTTGGATTTTCGATTCTCGATTCCGGTCGAGCATCGTCTTGCGCGAAGCTACCATGATAGCCGTCAACTCGCCGGCTTCGCGATGGAGCGAAACTATTTTCTCCGGCGAAACCAAGCCGTGCTCCGACAGCAATTCCAACCAGAAGGCGGATTCATCCGCCTCCTCTTCCACGACTGAAATCTTTGAAATCATTTCGGCTGCCGATCGCGATCGGCACGCGGCCCGGTAATTGGCGCCCACGGAGGTACCAGAACGTCCCAGTTGACCAGCCAAAACACGACCAGAGCGCGCCTCCGGCAACGAATCGATCAACTTTAGCACTCGCAGGGCAAAAGTCTTAGTCCGTTCCTTGAGTTCTTTTTCGGTCATGACTGAAATCGAGAATCGAGAATTTAAAATCGAAAATTCTACGCTTGGCGGACGTCGCTTTCGATCAGGCCGTCCCGCAGCCGCACGATGCGGCGGGCGTGGCGGGCGATGTCTTCCTCATGGGTGACAACGATGATGGTATTGCCCTGCTCGTAGAGATCCTCGAGCAGCTGCATGATCTCCTCGCCGGTCTTGGAGTCGAGGTTGCCTGTGGGCTCGTCCGCCAAAATGATGGAGGGGTTGTTCACCAAGGCCCGGGCGATGGCGACGCGCTGGCGCTGACCGCCGGAAAGTTCGTTCGGCTTGTGCGACATGCGCTCGCCGAGGCCGACATCGCGCAGGGTCTGCATGGCCTTTTCCCGGCGCGCCGAAGGGGACAGGCCGGCGTAGACCAGCGGGAGTTCGACGTTTTGGAGCGAGCTAGAGCGCGGGAGCAGGTTGAAGGTCTGGAAGACAAAGCCGATCTCACGATTGCGGATGTCCGCCAGCTCGTCGTCGGTCATGGTGGAGACATCCTTGCCGGTGAAATGATACTTGCCGCTGGTCGGGGTATCGAGGCAGCCAAGCATGTTCATCATGGTGGACTTGCCGCTGCCGGAAGGGCCCATGATGGCAAGGTACTCATTGCGCCGGACGGTAAGGGCCACCCCGCACAAGG
>JBAXWQ010000238.1:0-5100 GCA_037128315.1 Opitutia bacterium
GAGCGCCCAATTGAAGTTCGATGCCGGACGTTACCGCTGGGATGTCCAGACCGCGGGGATCGGGCTGAACCCGCCGCTGCGATACCGGCATGATCAACTGGGCGCCTTCCAGCTTGACCGGCAGATCAATGGCCACTGGAAAGTGTTCATCGAGGCGCAGCGCGAATGGGTCTCGTCGAATGATGCCCTGGCCAGTTATGATGTGACGATGTTTGCGCTGGGCCTCGGATGGAAAACATAATGCCCGATGCTGATTCGATCTTCAATTTCATGGTTGATGCTATGGCTGACCGCCGCGGTACCGCTGTTCGGTCAGTCCGATGGCGCCCAGCGGTGGGCCTATACCACGGGCGGCAGCATCGCCTCGTCCCCGGCGGTCGGGCCCGATGGGACGGTCTATGTCGGATCGCAGGATAATTATCTTTATGCCCTCAGCCCCGCCGGCGTGCTGCTGTGGCGCTACCGGACGACGGATTTCGTGGATTCGGTCCCGGCCGTCAAATCGGATGGCACCATTTATTTTGGTTCTTGGAACGGGATCCTGACGGCCCTCAATGCCAACGGGACCAAGAAATGGGAATACGCGACGGGTTCCTTCATTGTGTCCTCGCCGGCCATCGCGGCGGACGGCACCCTCTACGTCGGCTCGGGCGACTTCAGCCTGCATGCCATCAATGCCGATGGCACGGCCCGTTGGAAATATCTGACCGGCGACTGGGTTGACAGCTCTCCAGCGATCGCGGCGGACGGCACCATTTATTTTGGTTCCTGGGACAATACTTTTTACGCCCTGAAATCCGATGGTTCGCTGAAGTGGTCCTATGCCACCGGTGCGGAAATATTGTCTTCCCCGGCGATCGCGGCGGACGGCACAGTCTACATCGGTTCCAATGACAAGAAACTCTATGCCTTTTCCCCGAACGGCACCAAGCTGTGGGAATTCCTGACCGGCAACGGCATTGAGGGCTCGCCAGTGGTGGATGCGGATGGAACGGTCTACGTTGCCTCCAAGGATAACAAATTGTATGCCCTGACGGCGAGTGGCGCCCAACGCTGGGTCTACACCAGCAGTGCCAGCCTCGTGTCGTCGCCCGCACTGCGGAACGGCAGCCTCGTTCTTGGCACGAGTGCCAACACGGTCGTCTGCCTCGACACCAAGAACGGGAATGTCCTGTGGACTGCCGCAACGGGCGACTGGGTGGATTCATCCCCGCTCGTTGTTCCCAACGGAACGATCTATGTGGGGTGTCTGGATCGGAAACTCTATTCCTTGACCGGCAACGGCCAGCCTTTGAATGCGTCTGCCCCGTGGGCCTCGTTTCATAATGACGCCGCCCGCCAGGGTTTGGCCGCGACCACCGGAGGAGCCGTCAACACGGCTCCGATTATCACCACCCATCCGGCGGGTCAGACCGTGATCACCGGCAGTTCCCTGACGATGACGGTAGCGGCCAGTGGCACACCGGCGCCGGCCTTTCAGTGGAGGAAAGACGGGTCCAATATCAGTGGCGCCACCAGTACCACGTTCACCATCACCAATGTCGGCGCCGGCGACAAGGGTTCCTATACCGTTGTTGCGACCAACGCGGCCGGTTCGGCCACCAGCAACGCGGCCACCGTGAGCGTGGTCTCCAGCCGGCTCATGAGCGAAACCGTGACCACTGGTCACGGGGTGACATTTTCCGCCCTGAATGCGAGTGGGAACATCCAGTGGCAGGTTTCTTCCGACAATGGCACGACCTGGAGCAACCTCACCAATGCGGGCATCTACAGCGGCGCGGTCAGTTCCCTGCTTTCGATCACCAACGCCGGGACGGCACAGAACGGGCTCAAATATCAGTTCGTTGCCACCGACAACGGCAGTGTGGCCACCAGCGCTGCGGTCTCCCTGATCGTCACCCAGGCGTTTCTGCCCTTTCCGACGAGCGTCATCGCGGACAGCTCCGGCAACCTGTGGGTTGGCGACGCCAACACCAACACCATCCAAAAAATTTCCTCGGCCGGCGTGGTCTCCCTGCTCGCCGGCACCAATGGCACATCCGGGACAACCGATGGCAGCGGATCCGCCGCCCGGTTCAACCAGCCCAACGGACTCGTGCTGCTCTCCAATGGGACGCTCACCGTCGCCGATACATCCAACGCGACGCTTCGCAGCATTTCGGCCGGCGGGGTGGTCACAACCCTGGCGGGGTCACCCGCCAGCCGGGGCAACAATGACGGCTCGGGCAGTGCCGCCACTTTCTCCTCCCCGATTGGTCTCGCCCGAGACACGGCCGATGGCGTTTACGTGGCCGATGCCATGAATCACACGATTCGCAAGGTCACCGCGTCCGGAGCCGTCAGCACTTTTGCCGGGAGCGCCGGTTCCGCCGGCTTCACTGACGGCACCGGCGGCGCCGCCCGCTTCAACTATCCGAGTGGTGTTGCCATGGATGGCAGCGGGAATATCTACGTCGCCGACACCACCAACAATCTGATCCGGAAGATCACCAGTGCCGGGGTGGTCACAACCCTGGCCGGCCTGCAAAATGTCGCGGGCTACGATGATGGCCTTGGCAGCCAGGCGCTCTTCAATCATCCCGGCGGGCTGGCGGTGGATGGGTCGGGCAATCTTTACGTGGCGGACACGGATAATTCGACCATCCGCAAAATCACCCCCGCCGGCGCCGTCACGACCGTCGCGGGCCTGCCGACCATTGCGGGCCTGGAAAAC
The DNA here is from genome assembly GCA_037128315.1 of Opitutia bacterium. GTDB lineage: Bacteria > Verrucomicrobiota > Verrucomicrobiia > Opitutales > Opitutaceae > Lacunisphaera. The sequence goes on from JBAXWQ010000238.1 coordinate 2,714, forward strand.
GGATCCGGTATCTACGCGCTGTTCAATCATCCCCAGGCGTTGGCCGTCGATGCCAGTGGTAACATATTCGTTGCGGACACCGGCAATGCCACCATTCGCAAAATCGACGTGAACCGGAATGTTACCACCTTGGCTTTGACCGCTGAAGTGGTGCCCGCTCCGACACCCACCCCGACGCCGACCCCCACGCCCACCCCGACGCCGCCGAGCTCCAGCGGGGGTGGTGGTGGCGGCGGTGCCCCGACCCTATGGTTTTTGGCGGCCCTGTCCTTGCTCGCGGTCAGACGTCGTCTGCTTCAACCCCACATTGATCCCTAGAGCTGGCCATCTCTTTCACTCGGCAGGAGATTCAAGCTCTCCTGCTTTCCGGCCATGAATCCCGACAAGACGATTCTCAGTGTGCTCATCTCGTTCGCGGCGCTTTCCGTCGTCTTTTTCGTGATCGAGCGCCTCGTCGGTCGAGGCCGGAAACAACCCGTGTTTCGCCGGGGCTGGTGGACGGATGTCGTGTATTGGTTCACGACCATCTTGTTCACGAAACCGTTTGTTCGCGTAATGCTGATCCTGCCGGTAGTTGTGCTGATACTCGCCAACGTAACCTCCCTCGACCTCGTCAAGGCTGGCGCCTACACGGGCTATGGGCCTCTGAGCCAGCAACCGCTTTGGCTGCAGGCGATCCAAATCTACCTGCTCGTCGATTTTTGTGCCTATTGGAACCATCGCATGTTTCATGGGGGACGATGGTGGCCGTTCCACGCCGTGCATCACAGTTCGGAAGAGCTTGACTGGCTGGGTAGCCTGCGGGTGCATCCGGTCAACGATTTGGTAAACAAGCTGGCGCAGGCGACACCCGTGCTGCTGCTCGGTTACAACCCCACCGTCACACTCAGTACGGCGCCCGTTCTGACCTTCTACGCGATTTTTCTGCACGCGAATGTGAACTGGGATTTTGGACCTTTGCGCAGCGTGATCGCGACCCCGGTGTTTCACCGCTGGCATCACTCGAAAGATCGCGAGGCGTGGGACAAGAATTTCGCCGGCCTGCTGCCGTTGTGGGATATTCTCTTTGGAACGTACTACATGCCGCGGGGTCGCTGGCCGGAGAATTTCGGCATTCATGAACCCATGCCCAAAGGCTACCTCGGTCAGTTGTGGGAGCCGTTCGCGTGGCTCCGGCGCCGCGGAAATAAAGTGGATCCAAAGTAAACGTCATCGGGGTGGGCTTCGGACCCTCACTCAATTCATTTCCTCTGGGTCCCATCCCCCGAAGCTTGCTTCGGCTTGGATGTAGCAGCGTCCGTAAGGCCGCTGGTGCCAGCCGTCTGACTACGGCTGCTACTAGATGAAGGTCGGCACAGGAGCCCACTACTGAAAACGCGGATCCTGTCGTAGACCTCAGCGTCCGCCCGCGGGCTCCGGCGTGTACTCATCGACCGCCTCGAGCAGCAGTTGCTTGGCCGACCGATAGGCCGCGCTGTCCTTGCGATACTGATCGAAGCCCTGCAGCACCTGGGCGATGATGGCCTGGGCTCGCGGCAGATCGTGTTGCTTGAGTTGGGCCAACAGTTCGAAGTCCTCCATGCCGATCCGATGCGCCTCGAACCGGTGGCTGGACAGGGGGCCTTCGGGCAACGGATAGATGATGTGGGAATCGCCGGCGGGCAGATATTGGCCTTCCATGTGAAAACGTACCAGCTCCTCGAAGGGCTTGGCCGTATGGAAATTCCCGCCCCAGTGCAGGAATCCCTGCACATTGAATTTCGCGCAGGCCCAGCCCATGTAGACCTGCCGGAGCCGCTCCTGGTCGAGGAGCCGGTTCAGCCAGGGCCCGCCCGGGGAGAGGCAGGTGTACACCCAGACCTGATCGCCGGCGGCCTGCCGCTGAGCAAAGAAATCTTGGTGCGCCTGAAACTCCTGCACCTGCGGGCACCAGATGTTCACCAGGCCGGTCACATTGAGCGTCATCGTTGCCTCCAGAATCCTGATGTCCGGCTTTTCCGCCCGCAGCAGGCCGATGAGCACCCGGTAGCGATCAACAAAGGGATCCTCCGGCTCGTCAAACACGCCCTGCACCCAGGATCCGGCCCAATGGTTCTCCTGCATCATTAGCACAACGCGCTTGGCCATTTGCGTGAGCATGCGCTTGCCCTTCTCGGAGACCGCATCGACTTCCTTGCCGTCGGCAGTCGGAACATAGAGGAGCATGTCCTCCACCTTCCAATTGCGGCGGCCAAACATCGGGGCGCCGTGGATCGTCGTGAGCCCGGCGTCGAGAAACACCCGGATGTAGCGTTCGAGCCGCGCGCGCTGGAAATCCACGACGTTGCCCGCGGCGTCGATGGTGAAGTAGTCCGCCCAGCTGAACCAAAACGCGTTCTGCCGCCCGC
>JBAXWQ010000239.1:0-5088 GCA_037128315.1 Opitutia bacterium
GTCGTAGAGTCCCGGAGGCTGGCCGATCACCCAGTGGGCCGCCCGTAAAGCGCCCCGGGCAAATATGCCCCGGTCGCTGGCCTTGTGGGTCAACTCCAGACGCTCGCCCAAGGCGGCAAACATGACGGTGTGGTCCCCAACCACGTCGCCACCCCGCAGGGCATGGACTCCCACTTCCGTCGGCGGGCGTTCGCCCGTGAGCCCGGAGCGACCATGGCGCAAAGCCGCGGCGGTCAGCTGGCGTTCTTCCAGGATAATTTCCAACAGGCGGGCGGCGGTACCGCTCGGTGCGTCTTTCTTGAAGCGATGGTGCATCTCGACGACCTCCGCATCGTAGTCAGCGCCGAGCACACTGGCGGCGCGTCGGGTCAGGGCAAAGAGCAGGTTTACGCCGACCGAATAATTTCCGGCCCAGACGCAGGGAACCCGGGCGGCCAGTTTCTGCAACTGGACTTTTTCGGCTGCGTCATGCCCAGTGGTCCCTATCACCACTGCCTTGCGGTGGGCGTGGGCGATATCGAGCACGCTGGCGGTCGCGTGAGGGGAACTGAAGTCAATGACCACATCGCAGCCGGCAATGGATCCGGCAAAGTCATCGCCGGCATCAACCCCGGCCCGAATGACGGCACCCGAATCGCCAGCGGCGCCGGCAATGGCCAGTCCCATGCGCCCCTTGGCCCCATTGAGAAGGATTTGCAGTGCCATGACGAAGGACTAGGCGTGATAAGCCGCCAGCGCGGCCTGGAGCGTTTTGCGGCTGGTTGCGCTCAGCGGACAGAGCGGCAACCGGACTTCTTCGGATCCGATCATGCCCGCTTGAGCCATGGCCAGTTTGATCGGTGCAGGATTGGACTCGATGAAGAAGGCTTTGAAGAGCGGATAGAGTTTCCGGTGCAACGTCCGGGCCTTGCTGTACTCCCCCTGCAGGGCGAGTTTGGCGAGCCGGCTGACTTCCCGTGGAAAATAATTGGAGGCCACGCTCACGACGCCTTGGGCCCCGACCGCCATGAAGGGCAGGGTGAGGCTGTCATCACCACTCAGCACCGTGACGGCGTCGCCCATGGCCTGGATAATTTGATCGACACGGTCGACGCTGCCGCCGGCCTCCTTGATGTGGGCGACATGCGGATACCGGGCCCGCAGGCGTTCGATGACCGCCACGCTTATCTCCACGCCGCACCGCCCGGGAATGGAGTACAGGATGATGGGCTTCACGGTGACGTCGGCGATGCGGGCGAAATGCTGATAGAGCCCTTCCTGGGTCGGCCGGTTGTAGTATGGTGCCACAAGCAGCAAGCCGTCCGCGCCGGCCTCGTCGGCGGCCACCGACATATCCACTGCCTCCTGCGTGGAGTTGGAACCGGTGCCGGCGATCACCGGCACCCGGCCGCGAGCCGCGGCGATGGTGCAGCGGATGATCTCCAGGTGCTCCTCGTGCGTCACGGTCGGGGATTCACCCGTCGTACCGACTGGGACAACGCCGCTGATGCCGCCCTTGATTTGTGCATCCACCAACTGGCGGAGCTCATCATAGGCAATGGCACCTCCCCGGAAGGGCGTGACAAGGGCGGTGTAGGATCCGGTGAACTGGCGGGGGCGTTTCATTGGAAAGTTACCTTGTGCGATGGAAGTTTAGGCTATACCAAATGCACAGCTTAAAAATCGGTACACGCCTAAAATTCCATGAGTAACTCTCTTTCCTCTGAAATCGTCAACGATCTGCTCAAATTGGCCGTCGAGAGCGGCGCCAGCGACATTATCATCAAGTCCGAGAAACCCGGGTACCTGCGCATGGGCGGTCGGCTCCGTCCCGTGGAAATGGATCCGATCACCTGCCAGCATGCCCAGCAATTCGTGGACGAGAACGTGCCGCGAATCTTCAAGGACCGGTGGGACAAGGACGGACAGGTGGATTTTGCCTATGCGGCGGATGATGTGGGCCGGTTCCGCGTCAATGCCTTCCACCAGCGCGGCCTAGTGAGCATCGTGTTTCGTCACATCAAGAGCCGTCCGCCGACCTTCGCGGACCTGAAAATTGAGTCTGAAACTCTCATCAAGATGGCGTCGGCGAAAGACGGCATTTTGCTGGTCTGCGGCGCCACCGGCTCCGGCAAGAGTTCGACGATGGCGGCCATGCTCAACTGGATCAACCAGAACATGGACAAGCACATCGTCTCAATCGAGGATCCGATCGAATACACCTTCAGTGACGACAAGTGCCTGTTCCAGCAGCGCGAGATCGGGCTCGATGTCCCCAGTTTCGAAATGGCCATCAAGTCCGTCCTGCGCCAAAATCCCGACATCATTCTGATCGGGGAAATGCGCGACAAGGAGACGTTCGAGACCGCCATCTCCGCGGCCGAAACGGGCCACCTGGTGATCTCCACCATGCATGCCGCGACGGTGAAGCAGTCACTCACCCGCCTGTTCGAGTTCTTTCCGCCGGAGCAAATCGAGCAGGCTCGTCGCCAGATCGCAGGCTCGCTCCGCGGTTTCATCTGCCAAAAGCTGATTCCCGCCCTCGAGGGTGGCGGCCGGTTTGCGGCGCATGAGATCTTGATCGCCGATTCCACTGTCAGCAATCTTATCCTCGACGGGCATAACGACAAAATTCAGCAGCTGCTGGAGTCCAACAGCGATTCCGGCTCCAAGTCGTTCAACAAGGATCTCTATCGCCTCATCAAGGAGGGCAAGATCAGCAAGACCGAGGGTCTTCGTTTTTCCCCCAATCCCCAGGCGTTGGAAATGAATCTGAAGGGTATTTTCTTCAAAACCTAAGGCGTTCACCACGCTGGGACCGGGGCAGGCTAAATACCTCGCAGGGTATGCGGATAGGGCCCTGGAGGACGCCACGGGATTTATCCGCTATGGGTTCCCCTCATTGTCATTATTTTAGGGCTTGGTTTTTAACCAGTGGGACGGTTTAACCGACCTTTCATCTATGTCACTCGCACTTATTTTCGCCGGTCAGGGTGCCCAAAAAGTGGGCATGGGGCAGTCGCTGTACGACGGTTCGGCCGCAGCGCGGGCTCTCTATGAGGAAGCGAATCAAGTTCTTGGCTGGGATCTTGCCCGGGTCAGCTTTGCGGGTCCCGACGCCGAACTGACCCAGACCAAGGTATGCCAGCCAGCCTTGTTTGTGCATGGACTCGCCGTATTGGCGGCCTTGCGGGAACGGGCCCAACTGCCCGAAGTGAAGTTCGCGCTTGGCTTGAGCTTGGGTGAAGTGACGGCCATTACCGCGGCCGGAGTCTTGGATTTTGCCACCGGGTTGAAGGTGGTCGCGGAGCGTGGCCGCCTGATGCAGCTAGCCTGTGATAAATCCGTGGGCGGCATGGCCGCCATCATCGGGGAAGAGCGCGCCAAGGTCGTCGAGCTGTGCCAGGAATTCGACCTGGAGGCCGCCAATTTCAATGCCCCGGGGCAAATCATCGTATCCGGCCTGAAGACCAACGTGGATGCCTTGGTCGCCGGGGCGAAGGAGCGCGGGCTCAAGCGCGTCATGGCCCTCAATGTGGCCGGGGCCTACCACAGCCGGCTCATGGAGCCGGCCCGGGCGGAGTTTGCCCAGTATCTGGCCGGGGTGACGTTTGCCGCGCCACAGTTCACGGTACTGAGCAACACGACAGGGGACGTGGTTGCCACGCCTGACCAGATCCGGGCCGCCCTGGTCAAGCAGGTGGTCTCATCCGTGCTCTGGGAGGACTGCATGCGCCGTTGCGCGGCCCTGGGTGCCACCGAATTCAAGGAGTGCGGCCCGGGCGCCGTGCTGGCCGGATTGGCCCGGCGGACAGAGAAGACCTGGATCGTCAAAAGCTACGCCGAACTGGCCGACCTGCCTGCCTAAGTGAAAGACGCGCCTCTCACTCGCAATTTTTGCATCATCGCCCATGTCGATCATGGGAAGACGACGCTGTCCGACCGGCTGCTCGAATACACGAGCACGATCACCAAGCGGGTGATGACCGACCAGCACCTGGATTCGATGGATCTGGAAAAGGAACGGGGCATCACGATCAAGATGCATCCGGTGACGATGACCTATCCCGCGAAGGATGGGAAAATCTACAAGCTGAACCTCATGGACACGCCCGGCCACGTGGATTTCGCCTATGAGGTCTCCCGCTCGCTGGCCGCCTGCGAAGGGGCGCTGCTGCTCATTGATGCGGCGCAAGGCGTCGAGGCGCAGACCGTGGCCAACGCCCATCTGGCCTTTGGGCAGGGGCTCAAGGTGATTCCGGTCATCAACAAAATCGATCTGCCCAGCGCCAACCTCGAACTCTGCACCCGCCAGCTGGAGGACATCCTGACGATCCCGGCGGAGGAAGCTATTCTCGCCAGCGGAAAATCGGGCATCGGCATCGAGGATATCCTCGAGGCAATCGTGACCCGGGTGCCGCCGCCGCGCTGGACCAATTATCCGACGACCCGCATGCTGGTGTTTGACTCGAAGTACGACTCTTACCGCGGGGTCATTTCGCACGTCCGGGTGTTCTCGGGCACCTTCAAGGCCGGGGAAATGATGATGCTCATGAGCTCGGGCCAGAAATCCGAGATCAAGGAAGTCGGCATGTTTCACCCCGGCATGATCAAGTGCAAGGAACTCGGGCCGGGCGATGTGGGCTATATCGTCAGCAACATCAAGAGCGTGGACGAGATCAAGGTCGGCGATACGGTGACGCACGCCAACAAACCGGCGGCGGAGATGCTGCCCGGCTACAAGGAAGTGCACCCGATGGTCTATTGCGGGCTCTATCCGCTGGAATCGAATGATTACGAGAAACTCAAGGTCGCCCTGAGCAAGCTCCGACTCAACGATTCCGCGCTGCTCTACTCCAACGAGACCTCGGTCGCCTTGGGTTTCGGCTTCCGCTGCGGCTTTCTCGGCCTGCTCCACATGGAGGTGGTCCAGGAACGCATCCGGCGCGAATACGATGTCGAGATCATTTCGACGTATCCCAGCGTGGTCTACAAGGTGAAGAAACACGGGGGCGAGGTCCTCGACGTCGACAATCCCGTCAACCTGCCGGATCCGGGAACCATTTTGGAGATCAGTGAGCCCACCATCAAGGCGGCCATTCATACCCC
>JBAXWQ010000024.1:0-19014 GCA_037128315.1 Opitutia bacterium
GCCGAGCGCCTCAACATCCACGCCGCCCGTCTGTGGGCCATGCGCAAGACCGTGCTGCGCCGTTCGGATCTGCTCACCGACACCTTTGCCCGCGAGCTGCACCGGCGCATGTTCAACCAGATCTGGCGGTGGGCCGGCAAGTATCGCACGAGCGACCGCAACCTCGGCTGGGAATGGCCGCGCATTCCCGAAGGCGTGCGCGCGCTGCTCGACGACGCCCGTTTCTGGGACGAACACGCGACCTACCCTGTCACTGAGATAGCGGTGCGCCTGCACCACCGCATGGTGGTCATTCATCCCTGGCCCAACGGCAACGGCCGCCACGCCCGCCTGCTGGCCGACATTCTCGTTGCCGCCCGCAGCAGTCCGGCCCTCACGTGGGGCGCCCAACTCGACCTTGTGCAGCCGGGACAAGCCCGCACACAATACATAGCTGCGCTGCGAGCCGCCGACCAGAACGACTACCAGCCGCTGCTTGCCTTTGCGTCATCATAGCCCCCATCCGCATGATGTAGTCAGGATATATATGGGACAGGTCAAAAATGCGCAGCTTAAGTAAAGCGTATGTTTGGATGGCGGAGCGGAGGTTGGCCTTGGGCGTTTCGGCAAAATGCCTTCATGGATAGCGACCGGCGGCCCGCCTGTCGGCTTTGACCAAGCCCAGCACCAACCTCACAGGCACGGAGGCCTGTGGCTACATGGGAAATGGGGGCAGAGGCATACTGCCTGCACGCCATAATTGACACTTGCTGGGCCGCGCCGCTACTCTGGCGTCCAGCTTTCCTCGCATGGCAGACCAAGCCCCGACTCTCTGCACCGAAAGATACGCTTGGCTTGGGCTAATCGCGGTCACCTTGGCAATTCCAGCCGCCTTGTTTGCTTCCTGGACCGTCGATGCCAGCGTCGCGCAGTCCCACCTTGGGGGCCCCAGTTCCTATACGTTTGCGACCAAGGCGGAGGCCCAGGCTTTCTTGAACGCCAACCCGAATGTTGACCTGCGGATCGTGGCGGGCGGTTCGGATTCCGCGGGCGCCAGCGGCGGTGGCTCGACGATTCCCGGGCTTCCCGGCGCTTCCGGCCCGGGCCTCACTGGCCAGCAGCAACTCGCCCTGGCGGCGGCCCAGGCCGCCCTGCCGCTCGTCCAGCAGGCCCTGCACAGCCTTTTATCCGGAACGACACGAGCCCCCATGCCTGCCCCCAGCCAGGACCAGTCGGCCATCGCGGCCCAGCAGCTCTACAACAGCGGGCTCTGGTACCTCCGGCATGACGATTACGCCAACGCGCAGATTGAATTTGAAAAGGCGCTGGGTCGTGACCACGGCAACGCGGCCATTCAGCGCAGCCTGGACGAGGCCAAGCGCAAGCAGGCCCAGGCAAAGCAAGCCGCGCTGCTCGCCGCCCAACCCGCCGCTCCGGCGGCGCCGCCGAAACCCATCGCCGCCCCCTCGCCCCTGAATGTCATCAACCTGAACAATGGTCCGCTCGCCCCCTCCACGACGGCCGGCAACCCGACTACCGCCAATTCAGCCACCGGGCAGAACCCGGCCCCAAGAACGGGGCCGGCCACCTCGGGCCCGGCGACCAACAATTCGTCACTGGCCCAGCTGCAGCAGCAGAGTGTGAATGCCGACTTTGATCAGATCCTCAGCGATCCCGCCCTCAAGGTGCCCAGCCCAAAATAATCTTCGGGCCGGCCTCACCGGGTTGGCTCGCGACGTCCCCGCATGAATTTACCCCGAACCCCGGCAGCGCTCCGCCTAATCCGCGCCGCCGCCTTTTTTGGCCTGCTGGGCCTGAATCTGCCCGGGCCCGCCCTCGCCGAAGCACCCAGTCCCGGCCTCGCCGCTCCCTCGGTCAGCGCCAACGCCGACCGACTCGCGCCGGACGAAGCGTTGCGGGAACTGCGGGACCTGATCCATGCCGGGAAATACACCGAAGCCAGCCAGTTGAACTCGGCATTGCTGGCGGCCCATCCCCACGATCAGCGGCTCACCCGGACCCGCGCCCTTTTGGACAAAGCCCTCACCGCGTCGAGTCTGACGGCGGCACCCGCCGCCTCCCGGCCGAGCGATGTTGTCGCCGGTCGAGCGGAGTCCCGGTTGACCGTGCCGGAGCAGGCCAGCTACCAAGCGTTGCTCGCCTTGGCCCGGCAGGCCAAGCAGGCCACCACCATTGCCGAGCAAAAGACGCTCCTCCGCCAATTCATGAACGAGAGCCGGGCGCTGGCTGACCGTTATATGGACCTGGCCCTGCTCTGGGAGATGCGGGCCGCTGCCGCCATGGTCCTCGACGACATCAAGGCCGGCGCTGAAGCCGGCAAGCAACTCATGCTCCTCGGTGAATCGGCGGGCAATGATGCCAATCTGCCGGGCCTGCTTGCCCTGTTGAAAAACAAGGGTTGGCTGGACGACCATTTTGTCAGCCTGGCCATGGTCGCCGACCAGTATAATCCCGGCCGGAATCACACCACGATGCTGCCGAACGGGGTCCCGCTGGCATTCATCTGGATCAATGCGGGCAATTTCACCCAAGGATCGCCCCCCACTGAAACCGGCCGCTCGTTCAACGAGGGCCCGCAGATGGCAGTGACCATCAGCAACGGCTTTTGGCTGGGCCAGACGCCCGTGACGCAGACCCAATACAAGGCCCTGCTGGGCCATAGTCCGCGCTACTATCAGGAAGCCGGGCCGGAGGTACCCGTCAACCACATGGAATGGGAGGAGGCCGCGGCCTATTGCCGCCTGCTGACCGCCCGGGAACGCGAGGCCGGTCGGCTGCCGGCGGGCTATGCGTATCGCCTCCCGACGGAGGCGGAATGGGAATATGCCTGCCGGGCGGGAACCACGGGGCCGCGTTATGCCGAGGATCTTGACGCCATCGCCTGGCACAGCGGCAACAACCGGAGCGGCGTCTACCATCCCGTGGGCGAGAAGCAGCCGAATGCCTGGGGACTCCACGACATGTTTGGGGGCGGCTGGGAATGGTGCCTGGACCAGTATGGTCCGTACTCGGGTGAGCCGCTGACCGATCCACAGGGCCCGAGTGTGGGCAAGGGCCACCTCTATCGCGGCACTTATCCTTATGAGGACCCGGCCAATTGCCGGGCCGCCCGCCGCAACTGGTCCGATCATTCCTTCGCGTATTCCGGCTTTCGGGTCGTGATCGGCGCCGTGCGCGTCGAGTGAAGCCGGCTGTAGGAGGGGCTTTATGCCCCGATCGCACAATCGCGCTTAGGAATTACATCATGCCGCTAAAACGTGGGTCGGGCGGGCACTCCGCCGCCCGCCGTCGACCGTGGCGCGGGCCCGGCGCGGAGCGGAGTCCGCGCCGTTGGGCAGTTTCAATAATAGTGTAGCCGCGAGCGCCAGCGAGTGGTCGAACCATCTACTCGCTGGCGCTCGCAGCTACAGGCAATTCTTCGGCTATAGTTTAATTTGAAACGCCCTACCTTCGATCCGCATAAAAGTCCAACATCGCGGCATAAAGCCGCTCCTATGGCTCGGATGATTCAGCTGTTACCGAGAGGATAAATTTCCCGGGCGACGCGGATCAAGGCGTTAGCGAGCCAAGCCGTCCGGGCCCTCACCCACTGAGCCGGCCGCCGCTCAGCAAATATTTCCGCCCGGTCCTGGCTGCATGCTGGGCGTTATGGGTGACCAGTACCACGGCGGTGCCATTCTCACCGCAGAGATTGAGCATCAGCGCGATCATCCCCGCGCCGGACTGCTCGTCCAGATTCCCGGTGGGCTCGTCCGCCAACAGCAGGCGGGGTGAATTCATCAGGGCCCGGGCGATCGCCACGCGCTGGCTTTCCCCGCCGGAAAGCTGGTTGGGCAGATGGGCGTGCCGTTCACTGAGGCCGACCTGATGCAGCAGGGCCCGGGCTCGATCCTCCGCCGCCCGCCGGGCGCCCCCGGCGATCCGCGCCGCGAGCAGCACATTATCCAGCACGTTCAATTCCGCCACCAGGTGGAACGATTGAAAGACCATGCCCAAAAAAGTGCGGCGGAGCACAGCCGGGCCGGCCGGACCGCTGGCGGCCAGGGATGCCCCCGCCCAGCTGATCGTCCCGCCATCGGGTTGATCGAGACCGGCCAGCAGATACAGGAGGGTGGATTTGCCGCAGCCGGACGCACCGCAGATGCTGATGCTTTCGCCCGCCTGCAGCTCAAGGTCGATTCCCGCCAGCACCGGCAGGATGCCGTCACCGCTCCGATAGGATTTGCGCAATTGCCGGACCGCAAGAAGGGGTGTGCTCATGGGATCAGCCTATTCGCTGCGCAGGGCCTGCGCGGGCTTGAGGCAGGCCGCCCGCCAGGCCGGGAGCAGTCCCGCCAGCGTGCAGATGATGAGTGAGGCCAGGATCACGACGCCAAAGTCCCGGGCCGAGTAGCTGGCCGGAATATCCTGGAATTGCTGAAAGCGCGCCAGCGCCGCCTCGCTTTGGAGCACCCGCACCAACGCGTGGAGCAGGCCTTGGCGGAAATGCAGGGCGAGCCCCGCGCCGAGCAGGCCCAGCGTCGTGCCGAGGGTCCCGATAAGCAACCCTTGCAGGCAGAATATGCCCGCCAGTTCCCGCGGCCGCGCCCCGAGGGCGGCCAGCAGCCCGATCTCCCGCGTCCGCCGCGCCACCAGAATCAGCAGCGAGCCCGCCAGCGCAAAGGCCGCCACAATCTCAATGAAGAAGAGGAGGAAAAACATGACGTTTTTCTCCAGCTGCAGGACATACAGGAAGTCCCGGTTGCTGTCCTGCCAGGAAACCGCCCGGATTTCCGGCGGCAGCAGTTGGTTGAGCCGCGCCGTCATCGCATCCGGCTCCACCCCCGGCCGGAGCCGGAGGGCGATGCCATTGATCCCCGTCCCCAGGCCAAACACATCCTGCAGGAACCGGTTCGTGCAGATGGCGGTGTTGCCATCCACCTGATCCCAACGGGTGTGGAAGATGCCCGCGACACGCAGGGAACGCGGCAGGCTGATCTCCCGCAGGCGACCGGCGCGAAGTGAGCGCGGCGCGAAGAGATTCACCGAGTCGCCGAGCCTCACGTCCAGCCGGGCGGCCAGGCCCGAGCTGAGCAGGACGGAGTCGTCATCCAGCTCCTCCAGCCTCCCCGCCACGAGAAACTTGCCCAGCGGCACGACCGCCGCCTCCCGGGCGGCATCAATGCCGTGCAGGTAGGGGAAAGCCATTTTCTCCTCCGACTGCACCAACGCCATGCCGCTGGTGAAGGGCGCGGCCGCCGCGATCTCCGGCAGGGTATTGAGCTGCGCGAGGAGGGGCCCGGCGGCCGGGATGGGGCCAGCCTGCACGATCCGGATGTGCCCGCTGGTCTCCACAATCCGCGCCTCAATCTCGGCCCCAAAACCGTTCATCAAGCTCAGCACGATGATGAGCAGCATGACACCCAGCGTCACCCCGCCGACCGCGATGGCGGTGAAAAACGAGATTCGCCCCCGGGTGGGGAAAACCTGCTTCAAGGCGAAATAAAGATACCAGGCCATGACCTCACCTCAATTCAGGGCAGGCCCCGGCAGCAGGCCGGGTAGCCACAGGCCTCCGTGCCTGTGGGTCTGCCGCCACCCGGGTCAGGACAGCCCGCCGAGAATATAAGGGCGCAGCGTTCAGTATACTTTGCGGGCGCGGATCTCTTTACCCTTTTCCTTCAGCTGGGCCATTTCATCGGAATCCAGATACCGCTGAAATTCATTCATGATGACCGGATACAGCTGCTTCAGCGCGCCCGCCATGGCCTCCGTCTGGCCCTGGTAGAGGTGCTTGTCCGTGGGCGCATAGCCAATGATCTGCGGGCCGCCGCAGCCACTGTTGCCGTAGCGCGGGACCGCCTCGAAGATCTCGATGCCCGCCGCCTGCACCGGATCCAGCTCAAGCTTCTTGATCCACATTTTCTCCCCCGAGATCGGCTCCTGCATGATGAAGCTCACCCAGCCGGAAATGCTCATGGTGAACTCCCGCTCCATCGTCAGCCCTTCCTTGCGATTGGAGGGATGCATGTCGCCATACTTGACCTCGGTGCTGATGAAAATTTTGGGCGCGAGGGTCAGCTCGGCATTCTTCTTTTCGGAATACGTGATCTCATCCAGCGACGGGTAGGGCCCGGTGGTCGTCATGCCCTTCGCGATGAGAATCTTGTCCAGATCGGTGCCCATCGAGGTGGTGAAGCCCCGGGCGACCTTGCTGTAGAGGTTATTCAGCAGCGCACTGTCCGTTTCCCGGTAGGAGGGATTGACCACGGCGACGGCCACGGGCACGGAGCCCGGCGGCATGCTGCCCTGGGCCGGCGGGTTGTAACTGTAGGCGTAGCGCTCGCCCCAGGCGGAGGCCGGCAGCGGCGGGGCTTCGTTGGGTGCGGTGCACGCGGGAAAAATCCCCAGCCAGACGAGCAGGACGGCCAACAGGGCGAGGGGATGACGGTATTTGATTTTTTTCAGACCAGTTTGGATGTGCATAAGGGAAACGGGATAACTATTGGACGGTCGCCTTCCGGTCCGCCACCGGCCGCAGCTTGGCCGCCAGCAACAGAAAAAACGCCGCGAGTGAAATCATGAGCAAGGCGCACAGCTGGGCGAGCGGCAGGGCGGTGCCGCGCACCAGTTCCGGATTGCCCCGGAAAAACTCGACGCCGAAGCGGAGCGCGCCATAGCCGGCAAAATAGGCGGCGCAAACCAGCCCGGGCCCAAACCGCCCCCGACCGACCATGGGCCAGACCAGAAAATACAATAGGGCGCCAAGCAGCAGGTCGCCGGCCGCCTCGTAGAGTTGCACCGCATGCAACGGGACGCCGAGCCAGGCCGACGGGACGGCGGCCGACGGATCAGTAAAGGCCACGGACCACGCGTGGCGGCCCTCCACGGGGGAACCGTAACAGCACCCCGTCAGAAAGCAGCCCAGCCGGGCAATGGCGTGACCCACCGGGATGACCAGGCAGACATGATCAAGGACCGGCAGAATATTCAGCTTCAGGTACCGGCACCCGTAGTAGGTCCCGGCCAGCACGCCGACCAACGCCCCGAAAGTGGACAAGCCCGTCTGATTTGAGACCAGGGCGGTCACGAAGCTGCGAAAATCCCCGAAGGGCTGCGGACGGGAAAAAAGATGAAACAGCCGGCCGCCCAAAAACCCGGACAGCCCGATGACGTTGAGCAGAAACCAAAAGTCCTCCCGCTGGGCCAAGCCCAACCTGGCCTCAAACCGCTTGAAATAGAGCAGGGTGACGATTCCGGCCAAGGCGATCAGCGCCACGTAGCTGGTCAGCTGGAAGTTTCCAGACCGAATAAATACGGGCATCATTGGGGGAAAAATTCAGGGCTAACCGGCTTTATCCGATAGGCTTGGCGAGAGGTGACCGCAAGAGGAAACAGCCGGACACCCGGCAAACACAGGCGACCTGACGGATAAAAATTTTCGCGCTGGCTTGAAAGGATACGACGGGGTCGCGGCGGCCCATCGAAGCAATCCAGCCGTTGCGGCGGGCTCACGCCGTTCGACAAGCTCAGGGCCCCGAGCAGAGTCGCGGGGCGGACCGGCTTTCCCGGCGCACATCCCCTAACCCATCCGGAGGCCGGGCTCCACCTTTCGGTGCGACCATATCAATTGCATAGCAGACCATCAACTGCCTGAGCCCGGCTCAGGCATGGGGCGGGGCGCCCTCCGGCTCGGGATGCAGCAGCGTGCGGACCTCGGGAAAATGTCCGCGCATTTCGGTCTCAATGGCGGTGAGCCGATCATGGATCTGGCCGAGGGATTCGTCCCGGGCAAAGGTCACGTGCGCCTGCACCCAAATCACCAGCGAGTCGTGGCGGATCTGGATGTCATGCACCCGGCCTTCCTGCCGGAGCACGGCCTCGCCCAGCTTGCCGGAGATGGCCTCGGTCTCCGCCGGGTTCACCCCGTCGGTCAGGCCGTGGAACGCGCGCCACGTGATCGTGGCGCCGGAATAAATGATGACCAGGGCGATGACGCAGCTGCTGAGGGCATCCATGAGCGGGTTGCCCGTCAGCTTGACCAGCACCATGGCCACCAAGGCCCCCAGGCTGGTCCAGGAGTCGGTGAAGACGTGGTGGCCGTTGGCCTCAAGGAGGAGGCTGCGCACCTTCTTGCCGTGCCTGACCAGCGCGAAACCCAGGACCCCGTTGATGACGAGCGTGGCCGCCACCAGCACCATGCTGAGCACGCTGACGTCAATCGGGGCAGGATGCATGAGGTGTGTGAGCGAGCTCAGCAAAATGACCAGCCCGGTCACCAGAATGAGGCTGCCTTCCAGGCCGCTCGAAATGAACCCGAACTTGCCGTGGCCATGGGGGTGGTTCCGGTCCGCCGGCTGCAGCTGCAGGTAGGCGAGATAGGTCGCCACGCCGACCGCCAGTTGATGCACCACTGACTCCGCCACGTCGGCGAGCAGGGCCTGGGAGTGGGACAGAACGTAGGCCGTGATCTTGAGCGCAAGGACCCCGAGTCCCACGAAAAGGGAGAGGCGCATCCAGCCTTGGACGGAACGATCGGGGGAAGAGGCAGGCATCACAGCAGTGAACTTGGGTTCGGGGCGGCTGGCGAGCAATCCCCGCTGGCCTCGGCCGGCGCCCGGCGCGGGCATTTTGATCGCGATCGGGGCGAGTTCCTGCGGCAATGGATCAACGTCCATGTTAACCGCCGCCCAGGAAAAACAGCGCCACCAGCTCTACGCCCAAACCGTGGCGAGCATGGGCGACCAGCTGGCGGCGGTCACGGTTCCGGCCAACCTGTTTGCCGCCCTCGGCTGGGGGCTGGAGGAGATGGAGCGGACATATGCCGCGACCCCGGCGAAAGTACGGGCCACCGCCGCCTGCCGCGCCGGCTGCGCCCATTGCTGCAGTGGGCCGGTGGACGTGCAGGCGCATGAGGTCTTTTTCGCGGCCGAGCACATCCAGGCGAACTTCGCGCCGGCCGACCTGGCTGGCGTAATCGAGCGGACGGCGGTCCACCGCGCCCAGCGACAGAAACTCGGAGCGGAGGCACGCTCCCGGCTGAACCTGCCCTGCCCCCTGCTGCGCGACGGCCAGTGTGCCATCTACCCCGGCCGGCCGGAAGCCTGCCGGGCCCATCACTCGAACAACGCCGCCGCCTGCGCCGCCCATGCGGCTGATCCGGACTTCCCCATTGATAAGAACTACATCCCGGCGCTGCGGGCGCGGCTGTTTGCGGTGATGCTGGGCATGGACGAGGCCCTGGAAAGCGCGGGCTATGATGACCGCTCCTATGATTTTGGTTCGGCACTGCATGAGGCGCTGACCAACAGCCTTTGCCTTGTGCGCTGGATGCGGCGGCAGCCGGCGTTTCCGGAGTCGTGCCTGACGCCACCGCTCGGCTAACGAGGGGATCATCTACAAATCTAACTCCATGGATCAGCCCAGGAATTCGAGCTGTAGGAGCGGCTTTATGCCGCGATATTGAACGCTCGAAAGCGAAACGGGTGCCCGATCAGGGCGTAAAGCCCCTCCTACAGCGCTGATTTTCCCTCACCGGAAAATGCCTTTTGCTGCCGAGGCTGCGTACTTGGCCAAGCCCTGATGATAAGCGTTGAGTGAAGCCCGGTGGCTGATATTGGTGCAGTGCCAAACCGATTATCTCATCCTTCAATCATCATCCCATGAGCCAACCCGCCATTCCCCAGAAATCGCCCATCCCCGTGCAAGTGACCGCCGGGAAAACCTACCATTGGTGCTCCTGCGGCCTGAGCAAAAGCCAGCCGTTCTGCGACGGGTCACACAAGGGCTCGGCGTTTGCGCCGACGCCGTACACCGCGGACAAGGACGGCGTCGTCTATTTCTGCGGCTGCAAACACAGCGCGAATGGCGCACTGTGCGACGGGAGCCACAAGAAGCTCTGAGCTGGCGCAGCACTAAAGTAGTGACAGGCCTCCGTGCCTGTCAGAATACCATGACCCCACAGGCACGGAGGCTTGTGGCTACGACTGCCACCTGCCCGGTCCTTACCACCCGCCACCGGTTTTTAACCTGATTTGAGTGGAATCCGCGGGCCGTCTGGCTTCACTGGGCCCTGTCATGAATTCCCCCACGCTACGTTTGATATTGTCTGCTCTTGCCGGATTGGCCTGCACGGCCGGTCTGTTCGCCCAAGCTCCCGCCCCCAAGATCGCCTTCCCGGATGCCAGCCCGGCGGCCACCCTGAAACAACGCGTCGGTCTCACCGACGTGGAAATCAGCTACAACCGCCCCGGCATGAAAGGCCGCACGGTTTTCGGCGGGCTGGTCCCGTACGGCGAGGTCTGGCGCACCGGCGCCAACACCGCCACCAAGCTGACCTTCAGCACCAGCGTGAAACTCAACGGCACGGCCCTCCCCGCCGGTACCTACGAGCTCTTCACCATCCCGGGCAAGACCGAGTGGACGGTCATCATCCATAAAAACATGTCCCAATGGGGCTCGTACACCTACGACCAGAAAAACGACGTGGCCCGCTTCACGGTCACGCCCTCGACCCTCGGCAGCGCCGTCGAGACCATGGCCATCGGCATCTCGGATGTGCACAGTGACTCGGCCACCATGTATATCTCCTGGGAGAAGACCCGCGTCCCCCTGAAGCTCGAGGTGGATGTCGTCGGCACCCTCGTGCCGCAGATCGAGGCCGCGATGGCCGCCCCCG
The DNA here is from genome assembly GCA_037128315.1 of Opitutia bacterium. Classification (GTDB taxonomy): domain Bacteria; phylum Verrucomicrobiota; class Verrucomicrobiia; order Opitutales; family Opitutaceae; genus Lacunisphaera. The sequence goes on from JBAXWQ010000024.1 coordinate 10,658, forward strand.
ACGGCAAGAAGCCGTACTTCGCCGCCGCCATGTTCTACTACGAGAACAACCTCGACCTCAAGAAAGCCGCCACGTGGATGGACGCCGCGATCGCCGAACAGCCCAACCAAATGTGGATGATCTACCGCAAGGGCCTCATTTTGGCCAAGGCCGGGGACAAGGCCGGCGCACTCGCCGCCGCCCAGCAGTCGCTGGACCTCGCAAAAAATGACGCCAAGTCACCGGCTTCCCTGAAGGAAGAGTACACCCGGCTGAACAACGCGCTCATCGCCAGCCTCAAGTAGGCTGCGATCTCATTCCCGGCGCAGATCGTGGCCGAATGCGCGATCTGCCATCGAAAATGAGAGAGTGTTTGAAAATGCCTACACACCCCGGCGCTATGCGCCACCCCTCTCGAGAGGGGACCCCATCACCCATTGGTGCAGGATTGATTCCCCTCTTGGAGAGGGGTGCCCGACAGGGCGGGGTGTGTTGGCCGTACTCTGCCTTCAAACAGCAATTCCGAGTGTTCCATTTTGTAAACGCACAGCATTGGAATTCCCCGCCAACGCGTTCCGCATTAAATTTTAATGTCCAAATCGATTTTGCCTAAAATATTCCTGGGTTCTCTTGGCCTGGCTGTCGCGTCATTGGCCTGGGCCGCCGAGCCCCCGACCCCCGCCGCCATCCAGCAGGACCTGCGCAGCTTCGGCACCACCGGCACCGTCCTGCACATCGGGGCGCACCCGGACGATGAGAACACCCAGCTCATCACCTATCTCTCGCTGGGCCGCGGCTACCGCGCCGCCTATCTCTCGCTGACCCGCGGCGACGGCGGCCAGAACGAGCTCGGCCGCGACTTCGACGAAAAACTCGGCGTCGCGCGCACCCAGGAACTCCTCGCCGCCCGCCGCTTCGACCACGGCCGGCAGTTTTTCACCCGGGCCATCGATTTCGGCTATTCGAAATCACCCGAGGAAACCCTGCGCTTCTGGGATCGCACCCAGGTCCTCGCCGATGTCGTGCGCGTCATCCGTCAATTCCACCCCGATGTCATCGTCACCCGCTTCCCCATCCCGCCGGGCAGTGGCGGTCACGGCCACCACACGGCCTCGGCCATGCTCGCCGTCGAGGCCTTCAAGCTGGCCGGTGATCCCACCGCCTATCCCGAGCAGCTCGCCCAGGGCCTCACCACCTGGCAGCCGAAGCGCGTGGTCTGGAATTCGTGGAGCGGCCGGGGCCCCAGCCCCCTGACCGGGCCCACCATCCAGCTGGACATCGCCGGGACCGATTCGGCCACCGGAGAAACTTTTGGCACCATCGCCAATCGCAGCCGGGGCATGCACAAGACCCAGGGCTTGGGCGGCTTCTCCGGCCGCACAGAAAGTGGACCCAATCTGCAGACCTTCATGCACCTGGCGGGCGCAGTCGCGACCGCCGACCTTATGGATGGCGTGGACGTGACGTGGAGCCGCGTGCCCGGTGGCGCGGAGATCGGCGCGCTGGCCGCCGCGGCCTTGGCGGAATTCAAGCCCGCGGATCCAGCCGCATCGGTGCCGGCGTTGCTCGCACTGCATCGCCAGCTCGCCGCCCTGCCGCTCGACCCGCTCATCGCCGACAAGCGCACCCAGCTGGATCGGATCATCCAGTCCTGCCTCGGCTTGGAAGTGGAAATGACCGTTGACCGTCCGGAAGTCGTGCCGGGCGAAAAAATCCGGGTGACCACCACCACGCGGATCACCCGCACCGCCGGCAAATCCATCACCCACGTCAACTCGCCGCCGGGGGCGGCCGCGCTGCAGCCCGGCCAGCCCGACATTCATGCGATGGAACTCACCACCCCCGCCAACCTCCCCCTCACCCAGCCTTACTGGCTGCGCGAGGACAGTGTCGCGGGTCTGGCGCAAGTCTCCGATCCGTCGCTGATCGGCCGGCCCGAAAGCCCGCCGACGCTAGCGGTCCGGAACGAGTTCGCGATCGAGGGCGAGCGCATCTTCGTCGATAATGAACTGGGCTACGTCACCCGCGACAGCCAGGGCGAGCATCACCGCCACCTCGATGTCATTCCGCCGGTCTCGCTCGCCTTCAGCTCCGAGGTATATCTGGTGCCCCCGGGCACCAAGAAGACCGTGACGGTCGAGATCCTGGCCGCCCGCGCCAACACCCATGGCACCCTGACGCTTGAGGTTCCTGTCGGTTGGGCCGTCGCCCCAGCCACGCAGGACTTCCAACTGACCGCCGTCGGGGCGAAGGCCCAGGTCGCGTTCCAGGTCACCGCCCCGGGTCAGCCATCTGCCGGCCGGTTCACCGCCGTGGCCGAGGTCGCCGGCCACCGGTATTCCTCCCAGCGCCAGGAAATCAATTACCCGCACATCCCGCTGCAGTTGCTGCAACCGCCGGCCCGCGCCCGCGTGGCCAGTTTCGAACTGGGCACCCGTGGCCGGACCGTGGGTTATCTGCCCGGGGCCGGCGATGCCGTCGGCGAATGCCTGGCCCAGATGGGCTACATCGTCCGGCCGCTAACCGGCGCCGACCTGACTCCGGAAAAACTTTCCGGCCTCGATGCCGTCGTCATCGGCGTGCGGGCCTTCAACGAGCGGACCGACCTGAAGGCCGCCCTGCCGGGCCTGTTCGCATGGGTCGAAGCCGGCGGCACCGTCATCGCCCAGTACAACCGGCCGAACGGACTGCAGGCGGAGCCCCTGGGACCTTATCCGCTCTCGATCGAGGGCCCGGCCCCGCAGCAGCGCGTCACCGATGAGCGCGCCCCCGTGACGCTGCTGGCCACGGACCATGCCGCCCTGAATGCGCCCAACAAGATCGGAGCGGGGGATTTTGACGGCTGGGTGCAGGAACGCGGCGCGTATTTCCCGAGCAAGTGGGATCCTGAGCATTACACCGCCCTGCTGGCCATGAACGATCCCGGCGAGGCGCCGCTCACCAGCAGCGTGCTCGTCGCCCGGCACGGCAAGGGCTACTACGTGTATACCGGCCTGTCATTTTTCCGGCAACTGCCCGCCGGTACCCCGGGCGCCTACCGCCTGTTGGCCAACCTCCTCTCGCTCGGAAAATGAGGAGCCTCCTCATCCTCACTGCCATTGCGAGGATCCCGCCGTGGCGGGAGTCGAAGCAATCCATGTCCCGGTCGGCTGGATCACCCCGGCCGGCTGCACCGGCCTCGCGATGACGAATAAAGAGGAGAGCACCGAAGCCACCGGCCTGCCCGGCATCCGCCGCTGGCGCACGGTCTACTGGATCGTTTTCGGCATCTTTGTCCTGTGGGTGGGCCTGCTCACCTGGCTCACCCGGTCGTATTCGTGAACCTGCTCGACTATCTCGTCCTCGTTGGCGTCATGGTCGGCATCGCCGCCTACGGCATGTGGCGCACCCGCGTCCAGAGCGACCTGCACTCCTACCTCAAGGGCGAGGGCAACACCCACTGGCTCACCATCGGCCTCTCCGTCATGGCGACGCAGGCGAGCGCCATCACTTTTATCTCCACGCCGGGCCAGGGTTACGAGAGCGGCATCGGCTTCGTGCAAAATTATTTCGGCGCGCCGCTCGCCCTCATCATCATCGCCGCCGTCTTTCTGCCGATCTACCGGCGGCTGAAAGTCTACACCGCCTACGAATATCTCGGCCGGCGCTTCGACGCCAAGACCCGCCTGCTCGGCGCCGGGCTCTTCCTCATCCAGCGCGGCCTCGGCGCGGGCATCACGATTTACGCCCCGGCCATCGTGCTTTCCACGGTCATGGGCTGGCGGCTCGATGCCACGATCATCTGCAGCGGCCTGCTCGTCGTCGCCTACACGGTCAGCGGGGGCAGCGCCGCGGTCAACCTGACCCAGAAATACCAGATCGGCGTCATCTTCATCGGCATGTTGGCCGCGCTGGTCGTCCTGCTGGTGAAACTGCCGGCCGGGCTCGACTTCACCGACGCCCTCGCCGTGGCCGGCGGCTACCACAAGCTTGTGGCCGTCGACTTCTCCCTCGACCCCGACCGGCGCTACACGATCTGGACCGGCGTGCTCGGCGGCATGTTCCTGGCGCTCTCCTACTTCGGCACCGACCAGTCGCAGGTCCAGCGCTATCTCTCCGGCACCTCGCTGCGCGAGAGCCGGCTCGGCCTGATGTTCAATGCCGTCTTCAAGATCCCGATGCAGCTCTTCATCCTGCTGCTGGGCGCGCTGGTTTTTGTTTTCTACCAGTTCGAGCGCCCGCCGGTGTTCTTTAACCAGTCGGCCTGGCACTACGCCGCGGCGCACGGCGCGGGGGACGACCTGCGCCGGCTGGAAGCTGACTTCAACACCGCCCATGCGGCGAAGCAGGCCCATGTCCGCGGCTGGCTCGCCGCCCGGCATGCGGGCGACCTGGGCGCCGCCGAGACCGAGCGGACCGCCGCCCTCGCCGCGAACGCCCGCACCGAGGCCGCGCGGGTCGCCACCAAGGCCGTGCTGCGCGCCGCCGACGCCAAGACCGTCACCAACGACTCCGACTACGTCTTCATCACCTTCATCCTCTCCTATCTGCCGCACGGGCTGATCGGGCTGCTCGTGGCGGTGATCTTCGCCGCGACCTTCTCCTCCAAGGCCGGCGAGCTCAACGCGCTCGGCTCGACCACCGTCGTGGATTTCTACCGGCATGTGATCCGGACGGATGCAACGGACCGGCACTACGTCGTCGCCTCAAGGATCTTTACCGCCCTGTGGGGCTTCGTCGCCATCGGCTTCGCCCTCTTCGCCAATCTCGCGGAGAACCTCATCCAGGCCACCAATATCATCGGCTCCATCTTCTACGGTGTCGTGCTCGGCCTGTTTTTGGTGGCGTTCTTCCTCAAGCGCATCGGCGGCACCGCCGTGTTCTGGGCCGCCGTCGTCTCCCAGGCGCTCGTGTTCCTCCTCTACTTCACGCTCAGCATTTCCTACCTGTGGTACAACCTCATCGGCTGCGCCCTCTGCATGGTGATCAGCGCGATCATCCAGGTTTTTCTCCCGCGAATTACGCCGATTGCCGCGGATAAGGGCCCGGCCGTGTCCAACTGAGTTTGGCCGTATCCAATCCATGCCTTCCCCTTTACCGCCCGTAGCGGCGAGCGCCAGCGAGCCGACGACCACGGCTCGCTGGCGCTCGCCGCTACGCCCAAAATCAATCCTCGGAGCATCGGATGCAGGGCCCTGGGTGCCCCCTTCCTCCGGGCTTGTTTCCATCCGCGTTCATCCGTGTACTCTGCGGGAAATCTTCCCTTGAGCCCCGCCCCTGTCATCTGCTTCGGCCAGCAACCCTGCGGGTTCTTCCCGCGGCGGTTCCTCTACGCCAAGTTCGTCACCGCCCGCCGCCTGCAGGCCGAGCTCGGCGGCGAGATCGTCTTTTTCTGCCACGACAGCGACCACGACCACCGCGAGACCCAGACGACGCTGCGCCACCGCAAGACGGGCGAGCCGCAGACCTTCAATTTCACGTTTGCCAACAAGACCCAGCGGAAATGGTCGCCGCTCTTCCTCAAGCGCATCCCCGCCGACTGGGCGGCGAACACGGCGCGCCAGCTCCCAAATTTTGTCGAGCCGCGCTGGGTCGAGTCCTTCAAGCAGACCACCGCAGCCAATCCCGCCGACTTCTGCCTCGCGATGTATCGCGCCATGGGCCTGCTCGACGGCGTGCGTGTCGTCCGCTCCAGCGACCCGGCCGTGCGCACCGCCGCCTGCGCCATTTCGGACTGTTTTGTCGACGTGCCCCACCAGGGCGAAATCGTCCGCGCCCGGCTGATGGAGGGCGCCCTCAAGCTGCACGAAGGCGGCTAGTCCTACGTGACGCTACCCGCGACGCCTTTCACGCCGGCGCAAGTCAGTCCGACCCGCGACAGCCGCCTGCGCTGGATGCAGTCTATCATTCATTGCACGCACTACATCGCCGGCGCCGGCGAGCAGGCCTACTTGAGCAAAGCCGACGCCCCGGAGATAACCTTTGTCAACCGCGACCCCATCGACCGCTCCGATGAAGCCTACACCGATCTGCCGAGCTAGCATGGTAACCCAAGAGTCTCCTTCGATTGTAGGTCGGGCTTTATGCCCGACTCCGCGGCACTCGTGTCGGGGATAAACCCCGACCTACAACACGCCGAATCGGCAAAGTAATTGCCGAGACACCTCGCTCGCCTTTAGTAGGCTGATAGACCACAAATCACGCCTTACCACCCGCCATGAAAAATCCCGCCACCCCTGCCCCGCTGCTCGCCTTTGGGGCCCACCCGGACGACCTCGAATTCGGCTGCGGCGGGGTTATCGCCGGCGAGGCCCGGGCGGGCCGCCCGGTGCATCTCGTCATCTGCTCCCGGGGCGAAGCCGGCTCCAACGGCACGCCGGCCGTGCGCACCGCCGAGGCCAAGAAGGCCGCGAAGCTTCTGGGCGCGACCTTGGAGTTCATCACCTTGGACGGCGACGCCCATCTGGAGGTGAAGGCCAAGCACGCCATCAAGCTGGCCGGCATCATTCGCCGGGTGCGCCCTGAGCTCGTGCTGGCCCCCACCTTGGTGGAAAATCAGCACCCCGACCACTACCGGCTGGGCCAGCTGGTGCGTGATGCGGCGCGACTCGCCCGCTACGGCGGCCTCAAGGAACTCAAGGCCCGCAATGCCCATGCGATCGGCCAGCTGCTTTTCTATGCCATCGCGCCCGACGCCGAGCCCGCGGGCGTGCCGCCGGTGCTGATCGATATCTCCGCCCAGGAAATCCTCACCGCCTGGACGGACGCGATGCACGCGCATGCCTCACAGTTGCGCACCCGCAATTATCCGGCGCTGCAACTGGCCCGCGCCGCCGTCAACGGCAGCCGCTGCGGCGCCATGGCCGCGATCGCCCTCTGGCCGAACGATCCGCTGGTTTTCGACTCGCTCGCCCCGCTGTCCCGGGCCGCGCGACGATTCTGAGCTACACTCCAAGCATTCATGGCCACAAAGAGGCACAAGAACCCGGCGGCGGGCGAAACTCGCAAGGCGCCTATAGGCGCGCGGGTATGCAGAGCCTGCCGGACGGATGCTTGTTGTGCCTTTTCGTGGCCCAGCTGAATTTCTGGTCATGACTGCTTCCCGCCCACTCAAGATCGGCATCACCTGCTACCCCTCCGTCGGGGGCAGTGGAATCCTGGCGGCCGAACTCGGGGAGGAACTCGCGGCGCGCGGGCATGAGATCCATTTCATCAGCTACGAGCCGCCGTTCCGCATGCCGGCGGACAACCCGCGCGTGTTTTTTCACCCGGTCGTGGTGAACAGCTACAATTTGTTCAAGCATCCGGACTACACGCTGCCGCTGTCGGTGAAGATGGCCGAGGTCAGCCGGGATTTCGGCCTCGACGTGCTGCACGTCCATTACGCCGTGCCCCACGCCACCGCCGCCGTCCTCGCGCGCGCGATGCTGCACGAGGAGCACCGGCTGAAGATCATCACCACGCTGCACGGCACCGACACCACCCTGTTGGGCCGCGATCCCGGCTACGGCCCGGCCATCGCCCATGCCCTGGAGAACTCCGACGCCATCACGACCGTCTCGGAGTTCATGCGCGCCGAAACCGTGCGCCTGCTCGGCGTCCGACGGCCCATCGAGGTCATCCATAATTTCTTCGAGCCCCACCCGCCGGGCCGGTCGCGCCCCGAGGTGCGCCGCGAACTGGGCCTGAACGACAGCGAGGCGATGCTCCTGCATCTTTCGAATCTCCGGGCGCTCAAGCGCATCGACCTGCTCCTCGCCACCACCGCCGCCATCCGCCCGCGCGAATCTTTCAAGCTCGTGATCCTCGCCGGGGACAGCTTCGCCCCCTACCAGGCCGAGGTCCAGCGCCTCGGGCTCACGGACCGCGTGATCGTGCGCGAGCGGGTGAGCGCGATTGACGACTACCTGAAGGCCGCCGACCTCGGGCTTTTCACTTCCGAGGTGGAAAGCTTCTGCCTGAGCATCCTCGAGCTCATGAGCATTGGCTGCCCGAGCGCGGCCTTTGCGGTCGGGGGCATTCCCGAGGTGATGACTTCCGGCCAGAACGGCCTGCTGGTGCCGTTCGGCGACACCGCCGCGCTGACCCGGGCCGTCGAGTCGCTGCTCGCCGCGCCCGACCGGCGCGCCGCCCTCGGCCGCGCCGCGCAGCAGCGGGCGCGAACGCACTTTTCCGCCGCCGTCATCGTGCCCCGTTACGAGGCACTGTATCGACGAGTCTGCGCGAATTAGCCGGACCCATATAGCCTGGGCCGAAAAACGCGTATTGCACGTGACAGGAAGAAGCAGGCTGTAGGAGGGGCTTTATGCCCCGATTCGCAACTTGCGCCACGCTCGAGCGCCAAACATCGGGGCATAAAGCCCCTCCTACAGCTCAGACTCTTGAGCTGTTACCTAGGA
>JBAXWQ010000240.1:0-5086 GCA_037128315.1 Opitutia bacterium
GTGCCTGGTTCAGCTTGAGTGACTCGAGCATGCCCAACACCAAGGTGGGCCGCAGGTGCGACTGGTCGTCCACGAACGGATTCGCCAGGGCGAGTTCCTAGGCCGCACTGGCCGACACCCACGTCGCCAGCTCCTGGCGGGAGCGCAGGGTATAGTTGACGACCTCGTGAAAATTCTGGCCGACCAGATAGGCGGTGACCGAGCGGTTGAAGCGGGCGATCGGATCATCGTCCCCATCGAGCAGGGCCGGCCCGATGCACAGCGCCGGGGGCACGCGGTCGGTGCCATAGATGCGCAGGACTTCCTCCACCAGATCGATGGGCCGGGTGAGATCGGCGCGATAGCTCGGGATTTGCACGGTCCACTCCACGCGCTCCATCCGGTGATTTTCGTCCACAATGGGCAGATTGAGCGCCTCCAGGGAATGGCGGATGTCCTCATCGCTGATGTGAAAACCCAGCCGGGCGCGGATGTAGTCCGGCCCCACGACTATGGCGCGCTCCCACGACGGTTCCGCCCCCACTTGGAAAATTGGTCCGGTCACGGCGCCCCCGGCGGTCTCGAGAATCAGATCGATGGCGCGGCAGGCCGCGGCGCGCGTGCGGTGCAGGTCGACGCCGCGTTCGAAGCGGTAGGAAGAATCGGAAGCCAGACCGAGCCGTTTGGAGGTCCGGCGGATGGACTGTGGCCGAAAATAGGCGGCCTCGACGATGATCTCGGTCGTGGTGGCGTCGACCTCCGCGTTGGCCCCGCCCATGATGCCCGCCACGACGAGAGGCTGGGTGGCGTCGGCAATGACAAGCATGGTGCCGTCCAGGACCCGTTCCTTGCCGTCAAGGGTGACGAGCTTCTCGCCATCAACGGCGCGGCGCACGACGATCTCGCGGCCGCCGATTTTCCTGGCATCAAAAACATGCAAGGGCTGGCCAAGCTCGAGCATGACGTAGTTGCCCACGTCGACCAGATTGTTGATCGGGCGCAATCCGACCGACTTCAGCCGCTCCTGCATCCAGGCGGGGCTGGGGCCCACCTTCACGCCCGAGAGGGCGATCCCGAGATAAAGCGGACAATCCTCCGGCGCATCCACGCGGATGTTGGCGAGCAGCTCGGGGCGGACGGCACCGCCGCCCTGGCCCTGGAATTTGATCTTGGGGAGTTCGACCTCGTAATGCAGCCAGGCCGCCAATTCCCGCGCCATCCCGATGTGGTTAAGGGCGTCGGGCCGGTTGGGCGTGACTTCGATGTCAAAAACGGTGTCGCCCTCCGGCAGCACCTGATCGAGCGGCGCGCCGATGGGAGCCGTGGGGTCGAGGACCAGCAGGCCGGCATGGTCGCTGCCCAAACCCAGCTCATCCGGCGCGCACATCATGCCATCGGATTGCTGGCCGCGGATCTTGGACTCCTTGATCTTGAAATTCCCAGGCAGCACGGCGCCGGGCAGGGCCACCGGCACGCGGTGACCGACATCGCAGTTCGGCGCCCCGCAGACGATGGTGCGCACGCCGCCGTGGGCGGGACCGACCTCAACCGTGCAGACGGAAAGCTTGTCCGCGTTCGGGTGCTTGGCCCGGGTCTTGATTTCCCCAACCACCACGAGCGCAAGCGGGGTGAACCCGGTGTTGACCACCCCCTCCACCTCGAAGCCGAGAAACGTGATGGCCCGTTTCAGCTCCTCGACGGAAGCATAGAGCCGGACATATTGTTTGAGCCAGTTGCGGGAAATTTTCATGGGACGGTCTCAGGCAAACTGCTTCAGGAAACGCAGGTCGTTCTGGTAGAAATAGCGGATGTCATCGATGCCATACATGAGCATGGCGAGGCGCTCGAGCCCCATGCCAAAGGCATAGCCGCTCCAGACGGTGGGATCGTAGCCCACGCCGGCGAACACGTCGGGATCCACCATGCCGCAGCCCCCGATCTCGATCCATTCCTTGTTGACCTTGGGCAGGTGCTGGGCGGACAGGTCCACCTCGAAGCTGGGCTCGGTATAGCCGAAGTAGTGCGGGCGAAAGCGCGTCTTGGTGTCCTTGCCGAGCAGGGCGGCGAAGATATAGTCGAGCAGCGCCTTGAGGTCGCGCACGGTGACATCCTTGTCGACGTAGAGGCACTCAATCTGGTGGAAATTGGCGCTGTGCGTCGCATCGGAGGTGTCGCGCCGGTAGACCCGGCCCGGCGACACCACCCGGATGGGGGGCGAACCCTTGAGCATCGTGCGGATCTGCACCGAGGAGGTATGCGTGCGCAGCAGGTACTTTTCCGCCGGGTTTTGCTTGGTCACGTTGCTGAAACGCGCCCGCTCGGGAAAATAGAAGGTGTCCTGGGCATCGCGCGCCGGGTGGTCGGCCGGGGTGTTGAGCGCATCAAAGCAGTAATACTCGGTCTCGACCTCGGGGCCCTCGACCACGGTGAACCCCGCCTTGCGCAGGATGCGACACATCTCCTCCCGCACCAGCGTGAGCGGATGGCTGGTGCCGGGGCCCGCGTCGGGCGACGGCAGGGTGGGATCAATGGCCGGCCCGAGCTGGGCGGCGATCTCCGCGGCGGCGATGCGGGCCAGCGCGGCATCGAGCTGGACCTGCAGCTGGGCCTTGGTCTCGTTGATCAGGCGGCCCATGGCGGGACGCTGCTCCTTCGGCACGGCGCCCATCTGCTTCATCAGGGCGGTGAATTCGCCGTGGGGGCCGACATAACGGGCCTTGGCGGCCTCGAAATCGGCGCGGGCCGGCAGGGTGACGAGTTCGGCCGAGGCCTTGGCGAGCAGGGCGGAGAGGGTGGCTTGCATGGAAGGAGAGTCGTTCTCGCGGCTCGGCCCCGCCTCATTCACCCGTTCCAGGGTGAAACGAGGGGCGAGACGGGAAACAAGCAAAGGTGGTCGGACAAAAAAAGGACGGGCTCGAGGAGAGGCCCGTCCTGCAGCGAAATGGTCCGAGGACCAGAAGGCGAGCCTGCAACGGCCCGCGGTTTGCTCAGGCCTTGGCGGCCTTCGCTTTCAACGCGGCCTGGGCCTGCTTGATCAGGCCGCTGAACGCCACAGCGTCGGCGATCGCGATCTCGGAGAGCTGGCGACGGTCAAGCTGGATGTTGGCGGCCTTGAGGCCCTCAATGAAGCGGCTGTAGCTCATGCCCGCCTCGCGGCAGGCGGCGTTCAACCGCACGATCCAAAGGCCGCGCATGTTGGCCTTCTTCTTCTTGCGATCGATGTAGGCATACTGCCAGGCGTGCTGGACGGCTTCCTTGGCGTAGCGGAAGAGCTTGGATTTGTTGCCGAAATAGCCCTTGGCATATTTCAGCACTTTCTTGCGGCGCTTGCGCGACGCGGGTGCATTAGTAGTACGAGGCATGTTTTATATTAGGTTTAGGGCCGGCGGGTCGTCTCGTTAGGATTCACCCGCCAGGCGGAGTTGGGATGGAGCGCAACCGCTTACCGGAGACCGGTAGGCAGACAGCGGAGGAGCGGCGCAGCATGGCCGGGAGCCACCAGCTTGTCGCGAGAAGCACGACGTTTTGATTTCGTGCTTTTGGCGGCGAGCAAGTGACGGAAACCGGGCGTGCGGCGGATCAGCTTACCCGTTCCGGATATCTTGAAGCGCTTGGCAACGGACTTTTTGGTCTTTTGCATGAGTGGAGTGGAGGAAAACAGAGGACGCCCGCGCCCTTGGCAAGTGTTTTGTCCGAGAAAATACGCCCCCACCCAGAAAATCCCCTAAACCCGGCGCCGGCAGCCGCCTACGGGCCGGGGGCAGGCTGGACATTTCCGGGGCGCCGGCCATGAATGCCTCGCCATGCAGAAAATCAAAGTTGCCCAGTTCGGGCTGGGCCCCATCGGGTTGGAATCATTGCATTACGCGGCCGAGCAGCCGTGGATCGAAATCGTCGGTGCCGTGGATAACGCTCCCGGGAAGGCCGGGCGATCCCTGGTCGAGCTGACCGGGCTGCCCTCGCTCGACGGGCTGAGCGTCAGCCCCTCGCTGGAGGCTCTTTTCAAGGAGACGCAGCCCGATGTCATTTTGCATACGGCGTCATCACGCGCCGCCGCCACCGCCCAGCAGATCCGTCCGGCCCTGGAACTTGGCCTCGCCGTGGCCACCACCTGCGAGGAATTGATCTTCCCGGCGCAGTGCTCGCCCGAGCTGGCCCAGGAACTGGCGGCGGTCTGCCTGCATGCCAAGGCCCGTCTCGTCGCGACTGGCGTCAATCCCGGGTTTGTCATGGACCTCCTGCCCATCTTCCTGACCGGGGTCAGCCGTTCGGTGGATCACATCCGGGTTGATCGCGTGGTGGATGCGACCACGCGCCGGCAACCCCTGCAGGCGAAAATCGGCAGCGGACAGGATGCGGCTGCATTCGGGGCCAAACTCGCCGCCGGCCAGGCCGGACACGCCGGACTGCGCGAGTCCGCCGCCTTGATTGCCCGCGCCATGGGCTGGAAGCCCGAGTCGATCGTGGAGTTCCGTGAACCCGTGCTCGCCCGCACCCGCCTCCGGACAAAATTCTTCGATGTCGCCGCGGGCCAGGTTTGCGGCATCCATCAGACCGTCACGGGACACGTGGCCGGGGTCGAGCGCATCGTGCTCGACCTCCATATGTATCTGCAGGCCCCCACCCCGCACGATCGGATCATCGTGCAGGGCCGCCCCAATCTGAACGTGCTCGTGGACGGCGGCGTGGCCGGTGACGATGCCACGATCGCCTCGCTGGTCAACGCGGTGCCGCGGCTCCTGGCGGCATCGCCCGGGATGCACCTGCTGCATGAACTCGCCGTGCCGTGCTGGACCGGAGGCCGCACCTGAAGCGCCCCTTTTTCGCCGGGATTTTCAGAGAGAAAATTCCCGCCGCGGCAATAATCGGGAATGGGGTTGACAAGCCCCCGCCGATAATAACGTTTGGCCACTCATCTTTTGACGGCTTCCTAGCTCAATGGTAGAGCAGCTGACTCTTAATCAGTTGGTTCCGGGTTCGAGTCCCGGGGGAGCCACCAAATTTCGTTGTTTCCCAGTATTTTGTTTTTCGCGCGCAGCGCGCCAGGCCGGTGTAGCTCAATGGTAGAGCACCTGTTTTGTAAACAGGCGGTTGCGGGTTCGAATCC
>JBAXWQ010000241.1:0-5074 GCA_037128315.1 Opitutia bacterium
CTGGGAGCTGGACGGACCGAATGAGTGGAAGCAGAGCTGGACAATGGCCAAGCAATGCGTGACCTGCCGCCAACAGATCCCGGACATCGCTACGAACTTCGCGGCCTATCAGGCGGCTGTGCGAAAACTGCGCTCCGAAATGCAGCGGGAAAATTTTGTCAAGCCGGTGCTGGCACAGTTCCCGTCCGTGCGCATCGGCAACTACGCCATGAATCCGCACAACGGCTACCGTTACTACTGGGACTATTACGAGGAGGATTCGTTCGGCAAACCCAACCTGACTGAAGGCATCCCGTACCGGAGAGAGCAAGGGGCGTATTACCGGCCGTGGTGGCGCGGGGAGTTCGAGACCTCCGGCTACACCCTGGCCGCGCCCGTGATCTATGCCTGGTATCATCTTTTTCTCAACTACGCCTTCACGAATACGGACTACCGCTGGTTCTACGGCATGCTGCTCGAGGGCACTTCCGCCGCCCGCCACACGCCGGCGAACACGCCGCTCATTCCGTTCCTGCACGGGCTGCCCATCGGGGCACCGGACAAGCCGGAGCAACGGGCGCCAGGTTTCGCGGCCTTGAGCGAGGAAAAGTACAAGGAACTGGTCTGGCACTTGCTTTTACGCGGTGTGGACTCGTTCATACTCTGGGCCCCGGGCGACGAGACGCGAGAGATGAGACCGCTGCAAGCCGTTTACGCCGAGAGTCTGGAGTATTCGGATTTCTTTGAGAAAGGCGCGCCCGTGGCTTTTGACCTGCCGGACCAGCCCGGCGTCGTGGTGTCGGCGATGAAGTGGAACGACAAACTGCTGGTGCGGCGCACGGATTTTTCCGAAGCCAGAGGACCCGTCACGATCACGGTGGAGGGAAAGACGATCGTTGTGCCGGTGGCCTCCGGAAAATGCCAGGTGCTGGGCGTTGAGTGAATCCAAAAGGGCAGAAGGCTGTGGGACTGTATAGCTGTAAGACCGTTATGAAGAGCATGAATCCTCACGATCAAGCAATCGAGGCGGTTTTGCCCGAACACCGGGCATCCGATCCTTTGGCCGCTGCTGCGTCATGCGCGCTCTGTCCGCGCCGTTGTGGCGTGAACCGCTTGGCCGGAGAGACGGGCTTCTGCCAAGCAGGCGCCGTGCCCCGGCTGTTCCGTTACGGGCCGCACTTGGGCGAGGAGCCGCCGATTTCAGGAACCCAAGGGTCGGGCACGCTCTTCTTCTCGCACTGCACCCTGCGCTGCATCTACTGCCAGAACCATCCCTGGAGCCAGGGGGGGCAAGGAGAAGACATCGCGGTGCCCGAATTGACCGCCCGGATGCGCCAGCTCGCCGAACAGGGGTGCCACAATTGGAACCTCGTCTCGCCCACGCCCTGGCTCCCGTGGATACGCGAGGCAGCGCGTCCGTTAATTCAGGCTGGCATTCGTCTGCCGTTTGTCTATAATACGTCCGGTTTTGAACTGCCGGAGACTTTGTCGGCGCATGCCGACCTCCTCGACATCGCGCTGGTTGACCTGCGTTATGCGCGGCGCGAGACGGCGCGCGAGGCTTCCGCATGCGACACGTATGTCGAGGCTGCACGCGCGTGTGTGCAGTGGCTCTGGGAGCATCTGGGGCCGCTGGATGTCGATGCGGCGGGCATGGCGCGACGAGGCGTCATCTGTCGTTTGTTGGTGCTGCCGGGGCGGGCCGACGAGGCGGTTGACAGCCTGAACTGGCTGGCGGCGCATGTGGGTGTGGGCGTCCACATCAGCGTGATGTCGCAGTACACGCCGGTGCATCAGGCGCTCGGCAAGCCCGGGTGGGACCGCCCGGTCACCGCCGCAGAGTACGGGCGCGTAACCGAGGCGTTTGAGAAGCTGGGCTTTGAGAATGGATGGGTGCAGGAGTACGGGGCCGAGGCTCCGCACGATCTGCTGGGATGCGATATGCCCGCCGGCGCGGGGGCGGTGGGACGGTGAGGAAGAGACGGCTTTCAACTGACACAACACGCGTTGAGGCGCGGAAGCGTTAAAGAAACGGGGAGACACCATGAGCGGTCATAGTAAATGGGCAACCATCAAGCACAAGAAGGGCGCGGCGGATGCCAAGCGCGGCAAGATCTTCAGCAAGCTCGCCAAGGAAATGACGGTTGTCGCCAAACAGGGCGGCGGCGACCCCGGCAACAATCCGACGCTCCGCACGCTGATCGCCAAGGGTAAGTCGGTCAACATGCCGAATGACAACATTGACCGGGCGATCAAGAAGGGCACCGGCGAACTCGCCGCCGACATTCTCGAGGAGATCACCTATGAGGGGTACGCCGCGGGCGGCGTCGGCCTCGTCGTCAAGGTGCTCACCGACAACAAGAACCGCGCGGCGGCCGAAGTACGCAACGTCTTCAAGAAGAACAACTCCGACTTTGCCACCCTCGGTTCGGTCTCGCGCAACTTCGAGCGCAAGGGAACGATCATGATTCCGTCCGGAGCGATCACGGAAGATCAGATCATGGAAGTCGCCCTCGGCGCGGGCGCCGACGACATGGTGACCGAAGAGGGCGGGTATACCGTCACGTGTCAGCCTTCCTCCTACTCCGCCGTGTGCGAGGCGCTGGAAAAGGCTGGCATCGCATTTGATCAGGAGAATTCGCGCGTCGGCCTCGTTCCCGTGGCCCATGCTGCGGTGAGCGACATCGGCGTCGCTCGATCCGTCAACAAGTTCATCGCCGCCCTCGAAGACCTCGACGACATTCAGGACGTGTTCACCAACATGGACGTGTCCGACGCGATCTCCGACGCGCTCGACGCGGAATAAGCCCTCTGCCCGACGAGACCCCGGTTGGCCGTGTTTAATCTGAGCCTGCGACAGGTGGCGGAACGAGCCGTGGCCGACCGAGGCATCCGGAAAGCGATGTCTGATCACTATGATCATCGAAACGTCCACCGACGGGATCGAGCTAACCATCGTGATGCCCTGCCTGAACGAGGCGTTGACGCTGGAAAGATGCATCCGCAAGGCGAGGTCGTTTCTGGAAACGGCTGGCGTGTGCGGGGAGATCGTCATTGGCGACAATGGCTCGATCGACGGGTCGCAGGACATTGCCCGGCGCCACGGCGCCCGGGTCGTTGACGTTCCAATCCGTGGCTATGGGGCGGCCGTGCATGCGGCCAGCCTGTCTGCCCGCGGGCGGTTCATCATCATGGGCGATTCCGACGACAGCTACGACTTCGGAAACCTGATGCCCTTTGTGGAGAAACTGCGCGACGGTTACGACCTCGTGATGGGCAACCGGTTCGCCGGCTGTATCAAACCTGGTGCCATGCCGTGGAAGAACCGGATGATCGGAAACCCCGTGCTGTCCGGAATCGGCCGACTGTTCTTCCGCACCGTCGCGCGGGATCTTCACTGCGGCATCCGCGGCTACTCGCTGGAGGCCCTCAAGCGGATGGACCTGCGGACGACCGGAATGGAGTTCGCTTCCGAAATGGTGATCAAGGCCGCGCTGCTCGGCATGCGGATGATCGAGGTGCCCGCCACGCTCGCGAAGGATGGGCGTGATCGTCCGCCGCACCTGCGGCCCTGGCGCGATGGCTGGCGACATTTGCGGTTTATGCTGCTCTACAGTCCGCGATGGCTGTTCCTCTACCCAGGTGTGGCGTGTATGCTGGCCGGACTCGTGGTTGGGCTGTGCTTGTTGCGAGGGCCCATTAACGTGGGCCGCGTGACGCTCGATGTTCACACGCTCTTCTTCGCCGGCATCGCGGTGTTGATCGGCTACCAAGCCATCTTGTTTGCCACCTTCAGCAAGATCTTTGCCGCCAACTCGGGATTGATTCCGCAAAACCGGTTGCTGGACCGGCTCTTCGATTATTTTACCCTTGAGGTCGGCCTGGTCGTCGGCGGGGCGTTGCTGGCGCTGGGGCTAACCGGCTCGGCCTACAGTTTCATTCTCTGGGATCGACAGAGCTTTGGCGAGATGGATCCGCGGCATCTTCTCCGGGTGATTATTCCATCCGGGGTCTGCCTCGCCTTAGGGGTCCAGACAATCCTGTCCAGTTTCTTTCTCAGCGTGCTGGGGCTGGGAGTGAACACCCAGCGAAAGGGCTGAACCCATGAAGGCCTTGGACCGGTTCATTCAAAACAGGCGCATGGCTCAGGTGCGTCCCTATCTGCCGCCGGGCAGCCGCGTGCTGGATATTGGCTGCGCCGATGGCGTCTTGTTCCGCCGTATTCCGGGTCTCGGTGATTACGTAGGACTGGATAGTGCCCTGGTGGAACCTGTCGATCGCCCTCATTTCCGTCTGATCTGCGGGACATTTCCAGACGCGCTTCCGAGTCATGAGCCGTTCGACGCCATCACCCTCCTTGCGGTGATCGAGCATATCCCTCCGGATCAGCTTGCGCGACTGGCCCGGGAGTGTGCCGCTCATCTCAAGCCCGGCGGTCACCTGCTGATCACCGTGCCGTCGGCCAGGGTGGCCCGGATATTCGACCTGCTGCGGCTTCTGCGGCTGATCGATGGCATGTCACTAGAGGAGCATCACGGGTTCTCAGCCGGCCAGACGCCGGCGCTTTTCGCAGGCCTCGGCGTGGACCTGGTGAAGCACACGCACTTTCAATTGGGGCTGAACAATCTGTTCGTGTTCCGCAGGAGTGTGTCGCCGTGACCGGGCGTCACAGGATGCGAAACGGTATCGCTCCAACGGCGTCAGACCGCGGGGCGCGCTGTTCTGGAGACGGCCTGTTCGCCTTGGCGGTGCTGGTCTTCGTGGCACTCGGGCTGGTCTTCCGGACGGCCTACGAGTGCCGGATCAACACGGACGCGACCGCCTATGTCTCCATCGCCAGGCAGTGTCTGGCCGGGGACTTCGCCCAGACGATCAACGGCTACTGGGGGCCGCTCCTCTCGTGGCTGATGGTTCCGGTGCTGGCCCTGGGCGCCGAGCCCCTGTGGGCGGCCAGGCTGGTCGAGCTGGCCGCCGGGCTGGCGACCCTGTTTGCGGTCCGCTGGCTGGCTCGGCAACTCGGCGCCAGCCGGTGGTCGGTAGGCGTGGTGGCCCTGTGCTTGGCCGTGCCCCTGGCCAACTATTCGATGATCCTGGT
>JBAXWQ010000242.1:0-5055 GCA_037128315.1 Opitutia bacterium
ATCAAGAAAATGCCGGGCGTCCTCGATGCCTTCATCCTGACCGGGACCACCGATTACTACGGCCTGCTGCCCGGGGTGGCCATCATCGCTGACTCGACCTGGGCCAGCTTCAAAGCCCGCCGAGCCCTCGATGTCAATTGGGACGAAGGTCCCGCGGCCAGCCACAGCTCCGCAGGCTACGAGGCTCAGGCCGCGCAGCTCGGGACCATCCGCGGGAAAGTGATGCGCGATGATGGCGACGCCACGGCCGCACTGGTCTCGGCGGCCAAGATCGTGGAGGGCGCTTACCACTACCCTTACCTGCATCATGCGACGCTTGAGCCCATGAATGCCCTCGCCATCCCGCAGGCGGATGGGGGCATGCAGATCATCGCCCCGACCCAGTCCCCGGAAGATGCCCAGGCGGTTGCGGCCAAGGTCCTGAATCTGCCCAAGGAAAAAGTGAAGGTTCGGTTCACCCGCATCGGGGGGGCTTTTGGCCGGCGGCTGGTGAATGACTTCGCGGCGGAAGCGGCCGCCCTCGCGCAGCATGCCGGGAAGCCGGTGAAGCTGACCTGGACCCGCGAGGATGACACCCAACAGGGCAAGTACCGTCCCGCCGGCTGGCACTTCCTGAAGGGAGGGATCGACGCCTCCGGCCAGATCGTCGCCTGGCAGGACCATTTCGTCACCGTCGGGCTGAATTCGACCGAATCGCCCGGGACTGCCGCCGACATGAGCAGCACCGAATTTCCCTGCCGATTCCTGCCGAACTTCCGTCTGGAGAATTCCATCATCAGCACCAACGTGCCCACCAATTGGCTCCGGGCCCCGGGCAGCAACGGCCTGGCCTTCACCTTTCAAGGCTTTCTCGATGAGCTGGCGCACGCCGCCGGCCAGGATCCCTATGAGTACCGTCTCCGGCTGCTCGGCGCCGACCGGGTGTTGCCCGGCACGGGCCGGTGGGATCCACCTTACAGTGTCACCCGCATGAAGGGCGTGCTAAAGCATGTCGCGGGCAAAGCCGGCTGGGGCAAAAAGCTGCCGCCGGGTTCGGGCCAGGGCATCGCCTTCCACTTCAGCCATGGGGGTTATGTGGCCGAGGTGGCGGAGGTCAGCGTCAGCCGCGAAGGGGCACTCACGGTGCACAGCGTCGTGGCGAGCGTGGATGTCGGCCCCATCATCAACTACAGCGGGGCGGAAAGCCAGGTACAGGGTTCCATTATCGATGGGCTGGGCGCGGCTTGGTTGCAGGAGATCACCCTCGGCGAAGGCCGCGTGGAGCAGTCGAATTTCCACGATTATCCGCTGCTCCGCATGGACGCGACGCCGCCCAAAATTGAGGTGCACTTCCTCCAGACGGAAAACCCGCCGACCGGCTTGGGCGAGCCCGCCCTGCCCCCGCTGCCCCCGGCGGTCTGCAACGCCATCTTCGCCGCCACCGGCAAGCGCATCCGCCGCCTGCCGATCGTGCGAACCGATCTGCAATGGAGCTGATTCCCCTCCCCGGCCCCTTATCTTATATATGAATACTCCCAACCTCACGGGTCATGATATCGGCTCGCCGCTTCTGCGCGGTGCGACCAAACAAACCGGCCCGGCCGTCGAAATCACTGCCGGCGGCGAGGACATCTGGGGGCTCCGGGACCAGTGCCACTTTGCCTGCATGCCGGTGACGGGAAATTTTTCCCTCAGTGTCCGCGTCATTTCGCTGACGATGGCGGATCTCTACTCGAAGGCCGGACTAATGCTGCGCGCCTCCCTCGAGCCGGGGGCCGAGCATGCCATGCTGCTGACCTTCGGGGACAACCAGCCCCGCAACCATAACAACGGCGGCCTGGAGTTCCAGTCCCGCGTGACGACCGACGGGGAGTGCAGCGGCATCTATCCCCCGCAACCGCTCCCGCCCACGCCGGATTTTCCCGCCAGTTTTCCCCACCTCTGGCTGAAGTTGAGCCGCGACGGTGACACCTTCACCGCTCAATGCAGCGCAGACCGCACGCGTTGGCGGACGTATTGTGTGCATCACCAGCAGCTGCCCGCGACGGCTTTTCTCGGGCTGGCGGTGACCTCCCACAACGCGAATCAGACCGTCAAGGCGGTTTTCAGCGACATCAGCCTGGCCTGAAACATCGCGCCCGTCCCCGAATTTTCCCTCCCAATCCTTTTTTATGAATAAACTCCAAGGCAAATGGTCACTCGTCACCGGCGCGAGCCGGGGTGTCGGCACTCACGTCAGTGAGGGCCTCGCCCAACTCGGGTCCAACATTATCCTCCACAGCCGTGAGCTGTCCCATACCCAGGCGCTCGCCGCCAAGCTCAAGGGCACGGGCGTCAAGGTCGTCACGGTGGCGGGCGAACTCTCCGACCAGGCCCAGGTCGACGCCCTGCTCGAGGCGGCACTGCAGCAGGCCGGCCAGATCGACATCGTCTACAACAATGCCGCCATCATGACGCCTTATCGGGCCAACATCTGGGAGATTCCGGCGGAGGATTTCCGCACCAGCTTTGAGGTCAATGTCATCAGCCTGGCCCGGATCTGCCACCGGCTGGTGCCGCTGATGCTCGCCCGCAAATGGGGCCGCGTGATCAACCTGACCTCGGGCATCCAGGAGCAGCCCGAGCTGACCGCCTATTCGATCTCGAAGGCGGCCGTGGACAAGCTGGTCCGGGACTTTGTGCCGAAGCTGGCCGGCACCGGCGTGCAGATGAACCTGCTCGACCCCGGCTGGCTGCGCACCGACCTGGGCGGGCCCAAGGCGCCAAATGATCCGAGTTCAGTGCTGCCCGGCGCCCTCGTGCCCGCGGTGCTCGACAACGGCGAGAGCGGCCGCTTCTTCCGCGCCCAAGACTATGCCGGCCTGACGCTGGCGCAAGCCGTGGAGAAGGCCCTGATCAAATAACCAAGCATCACCAATCCTCCACCACGGATCTCGGGGCCGTTGCTCTGCAGCGGTTGCCCGGCCACCCTTTCAACCAATGCACCAGCCCCAAACGGGCAACCATCCCATCGGGGCCAACCCCGTCATCGACACCAACTGGGCGGTGGCGGTCATCGCCAGGAAGCTCGCCGCCTACGATGCCTACCAGCCGGACAAGACCGCCTATCCGAACGAGGCGAAGGACTCCACCTGGCTAACTGTGCCGGCCCCGAATTGGGTCAGTGGTTTCTATCCTGGGGCGCTGTGGTATACCTACGAGTTTGCGCAGCGCCGCCAATGGCCGGATCAGGACGCTTGGCGGCAGCGCGCTGACACCTGGACCATGGGCCTCGCCAACGAGCAATTCACCACCACCAATCACGACCTGGGGTTCATGATCATGGATAGCTTTGGGCACGCCTATCGGTTGACCGGAGAGCCCCAATATAAGGCGATCGTGCTGCAGGCGGCGAAATCACTCGCGAAGCGCTTTCGCCCGGCCACGGACATGATCCGTTCCTGGGGCGACATCGACGACGAGAAGCAATACACAGTCATCATCGACAATATGATGAACCTGGAACTGCTGCTCTGGTCCGCAGCCAACGGTGGCACCACCGAGGACGGCACCGCGGAGGATTTAGAGAAAATCGCCACCCGCCACGCCGACCGCACTATCCGGGAGTTTTTCCGCCCCGACGACAGCACCTACCATGTGGTGGAACTGAATCCCCAGACCGGCGCCGTGACCCGCAAGTACACCCATCAGGGCAAAGCAGATTCCAGCTGCTGGTCCCGCGGACAGACCTGGGCGATCTACGGCTATGCCTATCTTTACGAAGTCACCAAGAACCGGCGTTACCTCGACCAGTCACTCAAAGCCGCCTCATATTATCTGGCTCACCTGCCAAGTGACCACGTGCCGCCGTCGGACTTCAACAGCGACCTCACGGGCTTGGAGTTCAAGGACTCCAGCGCCGCCGCCCTGGCTTCCTGCGCCTTCTTCCGCCTCAGCCGGGTCTGCGACAAGGTTGCGGAGAAAGCCCGTTTCCGTCAGGCTGCCAGCGCCACCCTGGCCAGCCTGACCCAGGCACCGTATTTCTCCACATCACCGGACAAGGCCAGCGCCTTGCTCTATCAGGCCCGCAACTATCATCCCGATCCCAGTCATCGCCTGACCAACACGAGCCTGATTTTTGGCGACTATTACCTGCTGGAAGCACTGCTGGCCTACGATGCGCTCAAGGCATAACGCCAACTGCTTCCCTCTCAATTCCCTATGATCACCCGCACCAAAATCTCCCCCACCGGACCTGAATTCTCCCGCATGGTGTATGGCACCTGGCGCCTGCTGGATGACGGCTCCACCGCGCAGGAACTCAACCGCCGGCTCCACCGCTGTGTGGAACTCGGGATCACCACCATCGACACGGCGGAGATCTACGGGCTGTATCAGGTGGAATCCGTGTTGGGCCAGGCGCTGGCTCTCACGCCCGGACTGCGGGACAAGCTGGAGATCGTCACCAAGGCAGGCATCTATATCCCGAATCCGGCGAACCCCGGTCGCAAGGTGGGCTTTTACGATGTCACCGCCGCCCAGCTCCAGAAAAGCGTGGACGCATCCCTCCGGCTCATGGGTACGGACCATGTCGAGCTCTTCCTCGTGCATCGCCCGGACTGGCTCACCAGCATCGACGATACCGCCGCGGGCCTGAACCAGCTCCTGCGGGCCGGAAAGATCCGGAGCGCCGGGGTGTCGAATTACAGCGCCACCCAATTCGCCGCCCTGAACAGCCGAGTAGATCAAGCGCTGGTGACCAATCAGGTGGAGTTTCACCTGTTGCACATGGCTCCGATCTACGACGGCACGTTTGACCAATGCCAGCAGCAGCGCATCCAGCCCATGGCGTGGAGCCCGTTGGCCGGGGGGCGCATTTTCGACCAGAGCAACGAGGCAGCCGGTCGCCTCGCCGCGGCCGCGGCCGGCATGGCGGAGAAATATGATAATGCCTCGCTCGAGCAGCTCGCCTACGCGTGGATTCTGGCGCATCCCAGCCGGCCGCTCCCGGTCATCGGCACCAACAAAGCGGAACGGATCGAGAGCGCGGCCCGCTCCGCCAGCATCAAGCTGGACCGGGAGGACTGGTATGCCCTC
>JBAXWQ010000243.1:0-5020 GCA_037128315.1 Opitutia bacterium
AAGTGAAGAACACCAGGGCCCCGACCGTGATGACCGCCCAGTAATAGATGATGCGGGTGAGCCAGTTGCGCCCGCGCCGGACGCCCCAGATGTCGTTGAAGGTTTTTTCCACGCTCGTGAACAGCAGCACCACGATGACCAGCAGCGCGAGGACGCCCACGATCCCCGCCGTGCCCGAGTTCGCGTGGCTGTTCACGATGAAATTGCTGATCAACCGGACCATCTCCGGATCCGCGGCCGGTTTGGGCGTGGCGGCGGGTGCGGTCATCGCGGCGGATGCGCCCGGGCTGGGTTCAGCGGCGTCGGTGACAGCAATCTGGTATTGGCCCAGCTGCGGCGCGATGAAGCTGATGACATCGTTCACCCCACTGGCGGCCAGGGCGGGATCGCGGTCGCCCAGCGCAAAGCCGGAAATGAGCACCGCGATGGCCACGAGCGGCCCCAGGCCGAGCAGGGTGCTGTAGCTGAGGGCGGCGGCCCGGGCCGCCACTTTCAATTCCTGCAGCCCCGAGAGGGTGATGGAGACGATCCGGAGTAACGAAAGCAGCCGGTGGCGGAGGTTCTTCTCCCGGGTGAGACCCGCGGCCCAGATGTCATGGGTCCAGAGTCGGTTGAGCCGAGACAGGAGCGATGGCAGAGGCATCAGCGGTGCTGTTCGGCCGGCCGAGGCTCAGGTATAGGACATCATCGCCAGCATCACCATGCCACCCAGGCCCAGAAGTGCGGCGACGGCCAGCGGGATATAGCTGAGGAAGATGGTGCAGAAATACAAACCAGTGGAGCCGGCCGCGACAGCGAGCATCGGGGTGAGCTGTCCCTGGGTCATGAACAGGAAGCCGAGAAACCCCAGGCCGAAGGCCGCCCGGAAGCGGATGAAGGGATAAAACGATATCATGCCCAGCAAAAGCATCAGCCCAAGAAAGGCGTCGAGCAAACCCAGCACCACAAACGGCCGGTCCATCAGTTTGGCCACATCGAGCGCCAGCAGGGCGTCAATGCCGGGGAGAATGAGGGCGACCGCGCTAAGCAGGCAGATGATCGCCGCCGAGCGGGTTCCCCAGACGGCCGCGAGCATCATCATCTCGGACTTGTTCATCTTGCCCTTGGTCTCGTCCGTCTTGCCTTCGGCGGCGGCCAGGAAATCCTGCACGGTGATCGGGGCCGCGCTGTCGGTGGTTTCCTCGTTGATCATCTTGAATTCCTTCTGCTTGAACCCCATTTTCTTCTTCTCGGGCCACAGCGCGGCCTTGAGTTCCGGGTTGCTGCCGATCGCCAGCCACTGCTCGGTGGCGTTGTCGTAATAATAGGTGTCCGGGGTCACGCCCTTGCTGGCGTCGCCCGACTCCGCGAGTGAGACCAGCTGGTCCCGGGTAAACGGGCCGCGGGCCTCGGTGTCATTGATGCCACGAACAAAATATTCCGGTCCGGTTGGTTCTGGTGCGCCGCTCGACATGGTGGCGCCATGTTGCCGTCCGGGGCGGGCGCGGCAAGTGCGAACTGGGGGACTACATCCGCTCCAGGTCGGTGCGCAATCCCAGCAGGTGCAGGCCGGCCTCCAGCACCGTGAGGGTGCGATGACAGAGCAGCAGCCGGCGCGCGCGCACGGCGGGATCCTCGACGATGACCTTGTCCGCCGCATAGAACGTGCTGTAGTCGCCCGCGAGCTCATACAGGTAGAGGCAGAGGAAATGCGGCCGCAGGGTGTTGGTGGCGAGGGCCACGGCATCGGAGAATTTGACGAGCTTGCGGGCCAGCATGATCTCCTGCGGTGTTTCGGGGGCCGTCGCCGCCCCGACCGGCGGCTGGGCGCTGTCGAGCCCCGCCTTGCGGAAAATGCTGCGGATCCGGGCGACCGCGTACAGCAGGTAGGCCGCCGTGTTGCCCTCCAGTGAGATCATCTTGTTCCAGGCAAAAATATAGTCGCTGGAACGATTCTGGGACAGATCGGCGTATTGCACCGAGGCCACCCCCACGAGGTTGGCGATGGCCCGGCGTTCCACCTCGGGAAAATCAGGGCTGCGCTCGTTGACCAGCTGGAACGCCCGTTCCTGCGCTTCGTCGAGCAGGGCCTTGAGCCGGATGATGTCGCCGTCGCGGGTCTTCAGCGCCTTGCCATCCTCGCCAGTCACGGCGCCGAAACTAACATGGTGCAGCTCGGGCAGGCGGTAGTTTTTGGCCGCGAACCATTTTTTCACGGTGAGATAAAGCTGCTCAAAATGATCCGCCTGCCGGAAGTCGGTCACGATGATGAGGCCATCGACCTTGAAGTGCTCGGCGCGATAGAGTGCGGTGGCCAGGTCGCTGGACGCGTAATTGGCCGCGCCATCCTTTTTGCGGATCAGGAAGGGCTGCTTGGCGAAGCGGGGGTGTTCCGGGTGAAATACCACCAGGGCGCCCTCACTTTGCGCCGCCAGACCGGTCGCGGTCAGTTCCCCGTAGACCCGCTCGACCTTGTCGTTGTAAAAGCTCTCGCCGTGCATGAAGTCGAAGCGAATGCCCAGCCGGTCGTAAATTTGCTGGAAGGCCGCCAGCGACACATCGTTGATATTTTGCCAGATGGCCCGGTTGCCGGCGTCGCCGCTTTGCAGCTGCACGAGTTCCTGCTGGGCGGCGGTGAGCACGGCGGGGTCGGCTTCCGCCGCGGTGTTGCCCAGCTTGTAGAGCCGCTCGAATTCCTCCAGCGGATCGGCGGTGAGGGCGGCGGGGTTGAGGTGGCGCTTGTAGGCCCAGATGAGTTTGCCGAATTGGGTCCCCCAGTCGCCGATATGGTTGTCGCGAACGACCTTCGCGCCGGAAAATTCGAGCAGGCGGCAGATGGACTCGCCGATCACCGCCGAGCGCAGATGGCCGACATGCATCTGTTTGGCGGTGTTAGGGGATGAGTAGTCCACCAGCCAGGTCTGCCCCCGCCGGGCACTGGCGGCTCCGGCCTGCAGGTGCTGCTCGGAATCATAGGCCTGCAGCCAGCCGAGCAGCGCGGCGGGTTTGAGGCGGAAGTTGATGAAACCAGGTCCTGCTAGGGACAGGTCAAAATCGGCCGACAAATCGCCCAATTCGTCGACAATTTGCTGGGCGCAGGCGCGGGGGTTTTGCTTTTCGCGCTTGGCAAAGGCGAGGGCGCCGTTGGCTTGGAAGTCACCGTTGGCCGCATCCGCCACCCGCACCTCGGGTTGGAATCCGCGTTCCACCAAACCGAGTCGGGCGGCGGCAGCCCGCACAGCGGCATCAAGATGACTGGCAACGTGGAACGGAAGATTCATCGGCTGATTGAGGAATTGCGCTTGGCTTTGAGCAAGAAGGATTTTGGCGGTTAATTCAGCCCCCTTGGGCGGGGTCTTGCCTCGGCGCGGGGCCCCAAAATTAAGCCGTCATAGCCCTGCTTTAGTCTCGACAAAATCCCCAAAACTCTTTGCGTTCATGAGCTTTGCGCCGCAAAGCGCGATCCCCTGCAACACAGTGACCTCCATGAGAAAACGTCCCATTCCAACGCGTCGGTTCATCAAGCCGTCGTTTACTTCCCTGATTGAGAAGAAACGCGACGGCCAGGAATTTACGCAGGAAGAAATCCGCTACATCATCGATTCCACGCTGGATGGTGAGATGCCTAAACACCAACAGTCTGCGCTGTTGATGGCGATCTACTTTGCCAACATGTCCGCCCAGGAGACCGCCATCCTCACCGAGGAAATGATGCTGTCCGGCGAGGTCATCGACCTGTCCCATATCGCGAAGCCGAAGATCGACAAATATTCGACTGGCGGCGTGGGTGACAAAACGGCCCTCGTGCTGGCCCCGCTCGCCATGGCCAGCGGCGTCGTGGTGCCCATGATGTGCGGCGTTGAGCAGGAGTATGTCATCACGACCCTGGAAAAGCTTTCGGCCGTCCCCGGCTTCAAGAGCCACATGACGATCCCGCACTTCGTCGACCAGCTGGCCCGCGTCGGCGGTGCCATCGCGGAGCAAAGCCCCGAGCTCGCCCCGGCGGACCAGATTTTTTATGACCTCCGGCTGGAGACCGGCACGATCCCGAGCCTTCCGCTCATCACCGGCAGTGTCCTGTCGAAGAAACTCGCCGAAGGCGCCGAAGGGCTGGTCATCGATGTCAAGTGGGGCAACGGCTCATTCATCAAGGATCTCGAGCAGGCCAAGCAGCTCGCCCGTTCCATGACCCGCGTCGGCCGCTCCATGAAGCGCCGCTGCGTCGCCCTCGTCACCGACATGAACCAGCCGCTCGGCGACACCGTCGGCACCGCGCTGGAGATCAAGGAAGCCATCGCCCTGCTGAAGGGCGAGGGTCCCGAGGACATGAAGGAACTCGTCCTTAAGCTCGGCATGGAGATCGTGCGCCTGGCCGGCGTCGCCGGCTCCACGCTTTCCGCCAAGCAGACGGTGCAGCGCCACCTCACCGACGGCTCCGCCCTCGAGAAGTTCAAGGACATGGTCAAGGCCCAGGGCGGCGACATCTCCTTCATCGACCATCCGGAGAAATTCCCGACGGCCCATCACATCCGCAAGCTGCCGGCCCCGAAGCGCGGCTATGTGCACACCATCAACGCCGCCATGATCGCCAAGGGCGTATCTCTCCTCGGCGCCGGCAAGGATGCCGCCCACCACAACAAGATCGACTACGCCGTCGGCGTCTCCGAGATCAAGAAGGTCGGCACCCAGGTCAAGCAGGGCGAGCCGCTGATGATGATCCATTACAACGACGAGGCGAAGCTCGAGCAGGCGCTCAACTACTTCAAGGACGCCTATCGTCTCGCCCCCAAGCGGCCGATCCCGCCGCCGCTCATCGTCGAGCGGGTGGCGTAATAGCCCGCGACATTTTCAGGCCGGTCCCCGCGGACCGGCTTTTTCTTTGTTGGAGGGCTCGGCTCCCCCTTCGACTAGCTCAGGGCCGCGGCCCAGCCGAAGCTGGGCCCTCCAAAAATGAATCGCCCTTCGCGGCTTTGCGGCTTTGCGTGGAGCGGAATGGAATCTGACCATGCAGAAATGGAGGGCTCGCGTCTCCGCGAGCCGC
>JBAXWQ010000244.1:0-5007 GCA_037128315.1 Opitutia bacterium
CCGTCTTGAGCCGGATCAGGTTAACGCCATCCGCCACCTGGTCGCCAACGCCGTACAGGGGCTACAAACCGACGCGGTCGCCGTCATCGATAATCGCGGTCACGTCCTTTCCGAAGAATTGAAACAGGATCCCGCCCTCGGGACCGCGTCCAGTCAGATGCGCTACAAGCAACAGGTCGAGGACTACCTGGCAAAAAAGGTCGAAAGCATGCTCGCTCTGGTCATTGGCCCGGGCAATGCCGTGGTGCGCGTCTCGGCTGAGATCGATACGGAGGCGACCACTTCGACACAGGAAAAATATGATCCTGACGGGCAGGTCGTGCGGTCCCAAACGAGTACCGAGGACGTCACCAGCTCGGCTGAGCAAAGGGCCACCGGTGGGGCCGTCGGGATCAGCGCCAATATCCCTGAAAAAGCCGCGAGTTCCGAGTCGGCCTCCCGGCCGACCTCCACGAGCGAGCAGAACCGCAAAAACCGAACCACGACCTACGAGATCAACCGGACCACTACCAACACCACCCGCAATCCTGGCACCGTGAAAAATGTAACGGCCGCGGTATTCATTGCCCCACGGCTCGCCGTGGTGGCCGCCAGTGGGGCCCCCGCAGCTGAGGCCGTCATGTCCAAGCGCACGCCGGAGGAACTCAATGCCATTCGCCAGATTGTGCTTAATGCACTCGGTCTAAAACCAGCCCCCGGCCAGTCGCCTGATGCCCTGGTCTCTCTCCAAGAGGTACCGTTTCAAACCGCCGAGCGCATTCCGGCGCAGATTGCGGCCATCCAAAATGAGAGCCGCTGGATCGGCTGGACGGAGGCCGCCAGCCGTTGGGCCGCGGTCGGTATTGCCGCGCTGGTGTTCGTTATCTTCCTGCGCATGCTCGCCAAGCAGAAACCCGAGCCGGTGCCGGTCGAGGTGCTCTCCTTGCCCCCTGAAGCCATGGGCCGCGCTCTGCCCAACGGCAGTGGCCGCGTGACGCCAGAGATGCTCAATCAACTGATCCGCCACAAACCAGCCAATATCGGAGGGGCCCTCCGCGAATGGATTGGTTCACCGGCGGGCACCAACAAGAACTGAATTCATGGCTGACCTCGACTATAGTAAGCTCACCCGGCAGCAGAAACTTGCGGTCTTTCTGATTGTGGTGGGAGTTGATGCGGCTGCCGATGTGTTCCGGCAACTTGACGATCCGACGATCGAGCTGCTCTGTCGCGAAATAGCCGCATTCCCGGTGATTGGCGAGGCGGTCCAGGAACAAGCCATGGAAGAATTCGGCAGTATCGTGGTCCAAAGCATGAATACCTCACTGGGCGGGCTGTCCTATGCGCAGCGGACCCTGGAAATCGCGAAGGGCGACTACAAAGCCTCGGCCATCATCGGCCGCGTCGGTCCGGTTGGCACCTCTATCGACGTGATCAAGGATATCAGTGAAATGGAGGGTCGTCAGATTTACAACCTCATCAAGTCCGAGCAGCCACAGACTATATCATTTTTGCTGTCCTATCTGGACACGGAAAAAGCCACGGAAGTTTTCACCTTGCTCAGCCCGGACCTGCGCGAGGAGGTGGTTGAGCGTCTCGGCACCATCGAGTCCACCTCGCTCGACCTCGTTTCCAAAATTGTGCGCTCTCTCGGAAAGCACTTCGATAGCAAGGTGCGGCCGGCCTTCCATCGCAGCGGCGGCGTTCGCGCCGTGGCCGATCTGCTCAATCAACTGGACAAGGAGACGTCCAAAAATCTCCTGGCCCGGCTCGAGGAACGAAATGTCCAGCTCGGGGCGGCGATTCGCAAGAAGATGTTCAGCTTTGAGGATCTTAACCGCTTGCAGCCGCCCGACCTGCAACGGGTGCTTCGCGAGGTTGATTCGGCCAACTTGGCCACGGCCATGAAGTCGGCCAGCTCTGTGATTCGCGATAAAATCTATGCCTCCATCTCCAAGCGGGCGGCCGAAAGTCTGCGTGAGGAAATCGACTTGCTTGGGCCGGTCCGGCTCAAAGATGTCGAAACTGCGCAGGACACCATTATCCAGGTGGTTCGTCGCCTCGAGGAGGAAGGCTCCATCAACTTGGGAAGTGAAGGCTCTGAAAGCCTCATCGCCTGACTCGGCCATGCACACTAATATGATTCATTTCGACCGTCCCCTGACGGCTACTGCCACGCCGGGCCTGACTGGGCGCCTTTACACCGAGGTTGAGTATTGTGCGCATGGCGAAGCTTCCTACCGCGAAGGGGTGGATGCCGCCCGTGGATTGGCTGACCAGCAAATGGTGGAAATTCGCGCCGAAGTCACGCACCTGAGCAATGGCGTGTTGCAGCAACTTTCCCATGTCGAGGAGGGAGTGCTCATTCAGCTCCGTGAGCAACTGCCGGCGCTGGCGCTCGATATTGCCCGGCACTTGCTGGCCGGCTACGAGCCGCCCGGCGAGATGATTGATCGCCTCTGTCGCACCGCCCTGGATCAGATATTCCCCGAGCGGGATAATCTCGAGCTCATACTCTGCCCGCGCGATGCCGAACTGCTCGCCCAGTTCAGTCCCGGCTGGATAAAACGTTATCCCGGCTTGAAAATCAGTCATAATCTCTCGCTGCAGCCCGGCGACTGCCAAGTGCGTAGTCGTTTCGGCCTGACCGACGCCCGTCAGCAAACCAAGCTTGATGCGCTCGCGCACGCCCTCGCCGTGGCATGAATGCTTCCGTCACTCCGTTGATCGAGGCCATCCGCACCCAGGTGCGGCATCTGCCCGTCGTCCAGCGCCTTGGCACGGTGACGGCGGTCACCGGCCTTATTATCGAGTCGGACGGCCCCAATGTCGGGCTTGGGGAACTTTGCATGCTCCGTTCGAGTCGCGCGAAATTTTCCGTTCAAGCGGAGGTTGTGGGCTTCCGCGAACATCGGGTGCTGCTCATGCCGCTCGGTGAAACCAGCGGGCTGCATGTGGGCTGCGAAGTCGCGGCGTATGCTCGTCCCCTGTTGCCGCGACCCGGTCCTGAAATGCTCGGCCGGGTATTGGATGCCTTAGGGCGGACTTTTGACGGCCTGGGCCTGCTCCCGGTGGTTCAGGATCAGGACAGTGCGATTTCCCCACCACATCCGCTCCGTCGGCAGCGCATCAGGACACCTTTCGCGACTGGCGTACGCGCCATTGATGCCTTTGTCCCCCTGGGCCGCGGCCAGCGCCTTGGCCTGTTTGCCGGATCCGGAGTCGGGAAGTCAACCCTCATGGGTATGATTGCGCGTGGTTCCACGGCGGATGTGGTGGTCGTCGCCCTGGTGGGCGAACGCGGTCGCGAAGTACGGGAATTCATCGAAAAGGATCTTGGGCCCGAAGGCATGAAACGCGCCGTGGTGGTGGTGGCCACATCCGACCAGCCGGCCCCTTTGCGTTTGCGGGCGGCATTCACCGCCACGGCCATCGCCGAGGCTTGGCGTGATCAGGGAAAGAATGTTCTGCTCATGATGGACTCGGTCACCCGCTTTGCCATGGCACAGCGTGAGATTGGTCTGGCCATTGGTGAGCCGCCCACGACCCGCGGTTATACGCCCTCGGTCTTTGCCATGCTGCCGCGGCTGCTGGAACGCTCAGGGGCCGGCGAAATCGGTACCATCACCGCGCTCTACACCGTCCTGGTCGAGGGTGATGATATGAACGAACCCGTGGCTGATGCTGTGCGTGGCATCCTCGACGGTCACTTGGTCCTGTCCCGCTCACTTGCCCACTTCAACCATTACCCGGCAATCGACGTGCTGGAGAGCGTCAGTCGGCTCACGCAGGACATCTGCACGGCCGAGGAGATCGCCCTGGCGGGTCGGGCGCGTGAACATCTGGCCCTCTACCGCAAAAACGAGGACCTGATCTCCATCGGAGCCTACCAAAAGGGAGTGAATGCCGCGATCGATCAGGCCATCACCCTGCATGAGCCGTTGGGAAAATTCTCCCGCCAATCTGTGTACGAGCACACCGCCCGGACGCACTGCTACGCCAACCTAAAAAAAATCCTCGGCCCATGAAAAAATTTCGCTTTCCTTTGCGCCCAGTGGGCGTGTTACGAGTGCATCGTCAAACGCGGGCGCGCGAGACCTTCGCGGCCTCGG
The DNA here is from genome assembly GCA_037128315.1 of Opitutia bacterium. Lineage (GTDB taxonomy): Bacteria > Verrucomicrobiota > Verrucomicrobiia > Opitutales > Opitutaceae > Lacunisphaera. The sequence continues at coordinate 4,092 of JBAXWQ010000244.1, forward strand.
TCCATTGCTACGTGCAGAGCGAGGAGCATCTTGCCATCCTGCAGCACCAGCGGCAGCAACTCGAGACCGTCCTGCACGATGGCCGCCGGACCGTCTTCCATGCCGCGGAGCAAATTTCCTTTTGGGGCGCCTACCGCCGGGTCACGGAAGATGAGATTCAGGCGGAGCGCGCCGTCATTGCCGCCCGGGCTAAAATGGAGGAACATCGCCAGGAATACATGGAGGCGCACCGGGCGGTGAAAAGGGTAGAGAAGCTTGAGCAGAAAGCGCATACCGTCTATCGGTTGCTAAGCGAGCGGGAAGACCAGCGCGAACTAGACGAACTCGCCGTCTTGCGCCGTGCGCTTCCGATGGAAGCCGGCGCGGCCATGCTTTCATGAATAAATTCGTCAACCCCTATATGGCCTCAGCCTTGGCCATGATCTTGGGCGTCGGCGCAGGATTGGTTCCTTTCTGGCGCGCCGCGGAGGTAATGATGGAGCACACCATTCGTTTGGTGCCACACAAGGACGCCCTCGGTGGGGAGGTGCGCGATCGAGGTTGGAATTTTTGGACGATCGAGATTGAAAATCTTGCCAATGAGCTGAAAGGGGAGCGCGACCGCATGCGCAAGCAGGCGGAGCAGAACGCCCAACGCGAAGCCCAGCTTGCCGCCGAGCGGCAGGAATTGAACAAGGTGCGCACCGAGATTGAGGGACTGCGGGTGGAAATTGCCACCAAGGTGATCGAGATCCGGACTGACGAGGCCAAGAACATCCGCACCCTCGCCATGACCTACACCAACCTCTCCCCTACGGCAGCCGTAGCCATTATCAAGGAGATGGATGATGTCATGGTTGTGAAGATTCTTTCGATGATGAAGCCCGAAATAGTCGCGCCGATATTCGAGCAGATGAGCCGGAGCAACATGCCTGAC
>JBAXWQ010000245.1:0-4995 GCA_037128315.1 Opitutia bacterium
GACCGCTGCTCGAACAGTGGGTCGGCATCGAACTGTGGAAACGCGTCGGCTACCTGGGCGAGGGCAAACTCAGCTACTTCCGCACCAAAACCGGAGTCGAGGTGGATTTTATTCTGGAGCATCAGGGCAAACTCACTCCCATCGAGGTCAAATGGACTGACCGGCCTGATATTTCCGATGCCAAGCACCTGCGTGGTTTTCTCGACGACCACAAGAAAGTTGCCAAGGAAGGCCTCGTTATCTGCCGCTGCCCGCGCCCACTTCAACTCGCCCCCAATATCCGGGCCCTGCCGTGGTGGATGCTATAGGCTGGTGGGGCCATAGCACTACTCTGTTAGGTGGCAATACTCCGCGCTGAAAGTGCTGTTCTTGTGGGCGGGGTGCCCTCACCCCGCGAGGCATGCGCTACGCTGCGGGGTGAGGGCACCCCGCCCACATTATACATCACGGTGTAGTATTATGAGCTGTTAGCTCGAAGTCGGCAGCGGGTTCATGCTGCTGCGGGCAGGTCAGTTCTTAAGCTTTTCTTTCAAGCGCTGGATCTCCCATCCCCGGTCGTTGGCTTCAAACGCCTTATCCAAGAGGGCCAGAACCAGCCGTCCTGTGGGTTGGGCCTGCAGCGCTTTGGCCTTGGCTTCCTCGGTATATTGCGGGAGTGCCTGCCGACTGGCCGTGAAAAACAGATCGTAGGGAAAAATGGGATTCTCGAATCCAACCGCAGGGAAGCCTAGCTGGGCAAACAGTCGTTGGGTGCTCCGGCGGCTGAAGAGGTAGAGATGCTCGTCGTTCTTACCCTGCATGTGGATGTTGAAGATGTCTCCGGTGGACAGGATGTCGGCGTAGCTCAGGTGTTCCTTGTATTCAGGGGTCTGAATGATGAAAAATCCGTCGGGCTTCAGCAGGCGAGCACAGTGACCCAAGGTACTCAGGGGGTCCGGCAAATGCTCAATGACATCATTGAGGATGATGACATCCAGGCTGGCGGGGGCAAAGGTCTGAGTCTCGATGGGCCCGGTGCTGACCGGGACCGCAAAGGTTTCCTTGGCGTAATTCACGATCCAGGGGCTCATCTCCGTGCCGCTGGCGTCATAGCCGGCCCAGCGTAGCAGCGCGACGTACCCACCATGGGCGCAACCGATTTCCAGCACCTTGGCCGGCGGCAGCCGGCGAGCCAGTAAAAGTTTCAGCCAATGCACGCAGCGCTCGGGCAAATCGGTCCGGGTGCGTTGCTCCAGGGAGGGCAGGCCATGCTTGGCGGACTGGCGGCGCAGCCAGTAGTCTTTGCTGTAGAGTTCGTCCTGATCCTTGGTGACCGCCAGGTCGGCCGGGCGGACATCGGCCCGGGTCACGAGCGTTCCGCATACTTTGCAGACGGCATACTCGTCGGAATAGGCAAACAAGTTGGGCTCACCGCACCAACACGGACGCACGGAGGGGGAAGGAGGCTCAGGCGGGATCATGGAATTGAGCGAGCTATACGCCGTTGAAATAGCCGCACTGACTGGTGGAACCCGGCCTCCATCCTTCGCCAAGGCTGCGGACGGCAGGCCGGACGGGTTCTTCAGGTAGGGCGGTGAGTCCCTTCACCGCCGTGGCGGCGCGGAATGGAATCCGCGCCCTACCAACGCGTCCGGCCTGTCCGCCATAGGCTTGGCGACGGCGGAAGGCCACGTTCCACCCAGGGTAACTCTTAGATAACAGCTCAAGAGTCTTAGCTGTAGGAGGGGCTTTATGCCCCGATGTTTGGCGCTCGAGCGCGGCGCAGGTTGCGAATCGGGGCATAAAGCCCCTCCTACAGCCCGGTTGCTTTCCGTCACGGGCAAAAGGCGTTTGGCTGTATGATTCTGGCTCAGGCATGACTGTTTTCGAGGGGTATGCGGGCGTCGCCGAAAAAGGGGAACGGCTTGCTTTGATCGAAGGTTACGGTGATTGGGCCCAGCCCGGTGATGCGATCATGGAAAAATCCCGTGTTCGGGCCTTCGGGACCGAGCTCTCCGGCGTCCAGTCCGAGGGTGTATTCACCGGGCTGGACATCAAACCCGAGGCGAAAATCCAGCAGCATCTCCTCTCCCGCGGCGAAGGGGGGGATCGGGAAATTCAACTGCGGGGTACCGGCCGAGAATATGAGATTTCCCATGCGATCAAACAGCTGGAGCCCCACCGCCGGCCGCGCCACCGGTTGATTGGCCCGGAGCAGCACTCGGATGGTCGCGCGGCCACCCAGCGGCACCTCGCGATCATGCGCCTCAAGGTGGTTGGTCAGGCTCGCGGCCGTGATTTCCAGTTGGCGGTCACCATGACGGGAACGGGCGGCGCTCACCAGGTCGTGCTTGAGCACCTCGGCGCGGGCCTCGGCTCCCACCGGGGCATGGGTGCCCGCCGCGACTGGACTGGCCGGGGCCGCCCGGGGCACGAGGGCAAAGTAGCGGGTGACGCATTCCTCGGGCGAACCGTCATGCAGCAGCCGGCCCTGGTGCAGGAGCAGTCCACGCGTACAGAGGTTCTGCACGGCCGCGGTGTCATGGGAGACGAAGATCAGCGTGGCCCCGGCGGCCAGAATTTCGCGGATGCGCGCGAAGCACTTCTGCGTGAAGAACACGTCGCCGACGCTCAGCGCCTCGTCGATGATGAGTACGTCGGGTTGCACGCTCACGGCCACGGCGAAGGCCAGGCGCATCATCATGCCGCTGGAGTAGGTTTTGACCGGCTCGTCGATGAATTCGCCGATGTCGGCGAAGGCCACGATCTGCTCGATGCGGGTGTCCATCTCGCGGGCACTCAGGCCCAGGATGGAACCGTTGAGGTAGACATTCTCACGCCCGGTGAACTCCGGGTTGAAGCCGGAGCCGAGTTCCAGCAGCGCCGAGATGCGGCCCTGAGTCTGGATCTGGCCGCCGGTGGGCACCAAAATCCCGGCGATGAGCTGCAGCAAGGTGCTTTTCCCGGAGCCGTTGCGGCCGATGATGCCCACGGCTTCGCCGCGCCGAATCTCGAAAGTGATGGGCTGCACAGCCTGAAAGTCGCGATACCCCGCTGCGGCAGATCGTTGCAGTCGGGCGCGGGCGACCGAGTTTTTTGGCAGCAGGCCCGCCAGCAGGTTGAGCAATGCCGCTTTCGCCCGGGCTGAGGGATAACGCCAGATGCGGTAGGCCTTGGCCAGTTCGCGGGCGGAGATGATGGGAGCTTCGGCCATTGATGAGGTGGTCCATTAGGAAGGCAGCCCCGCCTACTCCCGCAAGACCGGAGTTTCGGCGGGAAGGTCGGCTACGCCGTCCTTCTACAACGTCCCTTGATGTCGGGACTGCGCGTAGGCTGGATCGTTCATCGCTGCGGGTCCAATACCCCGAAGCTTGCTTTGGCTTGAGTTGAGCGTAGCGGCGAGCGCCAGCGAGTCGTGGTTCGTCGACTCGCTGGCGCTCGTCGCTAGGCGGGGAGAGTGGGAATTCACAGTCAGGCATGGGTGGTCTTGACCAAGCCAAGACTGTCAGCCTGCTAAGCGAGCTTCAATGGGAGCGTCTTTATCAAGGCGTCCGTACTCAACCCTCATAAACACCGGAGCGGTGGCCGGCGGCGACGACGATCACGATCAGGATCTTTTTCTCGATCCGACAGAGGATGCGATAATCCCGCACGCGATAGCGCCAGATGCCTTTTAACGCTCCCCGGAGCGGCTTGCCGTATAGCTCGGGGTTGGCCGTGCCCTTGATCCGCTTGTCCAGAAAGCCAAGGATTTCGTTGGCGGCGGATGGTCCGAGTTCCCGGAGATCACGCTTCGCCGTTTCTTCAAGTCGATAGTCCCAACTCACGCCGAACCTCCTCACCAGTGTATAGCTTGGTCTTCTCCTTGACATGACTTTCCCAGCGAAAGGCGGCGAGGCGGTAATCGCGCTCATCCTCGACGGCTTCGAGGAGGGAGGCGGCGAGGTTTTCCAAGCGGGCGAGTTTAACGTCCTCCGATGGCACCGGGCCGGCGAGGGCGGCACGCTTGATGTAGGCAGCCGGAGTGAGACCCCGCCTGCGGGCGAGGGTCGCAATGCGGCGTTTTTCGGCTGGGCTGAGCCTGATGGAGGTGGGATTGGACACGGCGGCCATGCACTACAGGTGTAGTGCGTGGCGAAGTGTGTCAAGCCCCTGACGCCATGCCGGCCCTGGGGGTCGTGGTCGGAGTTAAAGCGCCTCGGGAAACGAGCGTTTCGTGGCGCGGAAAAACCAGGCACCGATACCAAACAGCGCCAGTCCTGCGATCCAAGTGTAGGTGAGGTGGTGCAGGTTGAGGGGTTGGTCCCACAGCACGGCTTGGCGGGCGAGGTCGACCGTCTGCAGCAGCGGATTCCATTTCAGGATGGCCCAGGCGGCGGGCGGAAGTATCTGGGGGGAAAAGAACACCGCGCTCGCATACATCATGACGGTGGCCAGAACCGGCACCACTTGCACGATATCGCGAAAAAACACTCCCAAGGCCGCCAGCAGCCAGCCCAGCCCGATGGTGAGCAGCAAATGGGGGAGCAAAATGAGGGGCAGCCAGAACAAGCCAGCGGACAAGCCGCGCCCGATGACCACCTGCGCCAGCAGGCACAGCGCGAGGCTGATCATGGCGTGAAACCAATAGGCGCTGATTTGCGAAAGCGGCAGCATCTCCAGGGGGAAAACCACCTTTTTGACCAGATTGGGCTGGCCGACGATAAACGTGGGGGCCCCGCCGATGGTCTCGGCGACGATGTGGAAGAGAATCAGCCCAAGGAAAACACCCAGGGCAAAGTCCACCCCTGTTTCGTCAGGCCTCACGTGGAACCGGCCCTTGAAGATAAAACCGAACACCGAGACGTACAGAGCGGCCATCAGCAAAGGATTGAGCACCGCCCACATGAACCCCAGATAGCTGCCCCGGTGCCGCATCTCGACCGCCCGGACGGTGAACTGCCACCAAAGGTCGCGCTTGATGGCGAGCTGGCTCCAGAAGCTGGGCGATTGTGAATGGTCAGGCATGGCGGACAA
>JBAXWQ010000246.1:0-4963 GCA_037128315.1 Opitutia bacterium
GATGAGTGCGCGGATGTAGTCGCCGGTCGTTTCGCGCTGCATCTTGCCCAGCATGTGGTCGCTGATGTGCTGCAGCGGAATATCGATGTAGCGGGCAACCTTGGGGCACTCGGCGATCGTCCTGATGAGCTCGTCGCTCCAATGCGCCGGGTGGGTGTAGAGCAGCCGGATCCAAAAGTCGCCCTCGATGGCGTTGAGCTCGCGGAGCAGGGTCGTGAGCGCGCTGCCGCGGGAGGAATCGACCGGCGTGCGTGGATTGGGCCGCTGTTCCCACGTATCCATGCCAAAGAAAGTCGTGTCCTGGGAGATCAGGTTGATTTCCCGGACGCCGTCCTTGACCAGCTGGCGGGCCTCCTTGACGACGCTCTCGATCGTGCGACTGCGATGGCGGCCCCGGATCTGGGGGATGATGCAGAAGGTGCAGGGATGGTTGCAGCCTTCGGCGATCTTGATGTAGGCAAAATGCCTCGGCGTGAGCCGGAAGCGGGGCGTGTCGTAGTCGGGGATGTAGGTCGACTTGCCCTCGATGAAGTTGGCCGGGGCCTCCTTCTTCCCGCGCTCCTTGGCGAAGATTTCCTCGATGATCGGGGCGACCTTCGTGATCTGGTCGAGACCGATGAACGCGTCCACCTCGTCCCGCAGTGAGGTGGACAGGTCTTTCGAGAACCGCTGGGCCATGCAACCGGCGACAATGAGTTTCTGTTCCTTGCGGCGCTTGGTCATGCCGCGGCTCTGGTGGACCTCCAGGATGTGCCCGAGGGATTCCTCCTTGGAGGAGTCGATGAACGAGCAGGTGTTGACGATGACGACGTCGGCCTTCTCGGCCTCCGGGATCACCACCATGCCGGCCTGGTGCAGATGTCCGACCATGATCTCGCTATCCACGAGATTCTTGGCGCAACCGAGGGAGATGAGGCTGACTTTGATCATGGGCAAGCCGTCGCGGCGGTCGGTGACCGCCGACCGTCCGGGCCCTCAAATGAAAACGGCGGTCTGAGACCGCCGCGACAGAGTGAAGGCGGAGGACCGCTTTACTTCTTGGCCTTGGCAGCCGCCTTGAGGCGGGCATTGCGGCGCTTGTGGTAGGCGACGCGGCGTTTCTTCTTGATGTGCTTGTTGGTTTGTTGACCCATGATTTGAAGGAGTGGGGGAGAGTTGTGCCTGAAAATCAGCTGAATAGTCAAGCGCTGGTCTGCATTCGTGCCGGTCGGGCTTTCTGCCCGGCATCAAGAGGTTGCGTCGGGCCGAAAGCCCGACCGGCGGAATTCCGGCCGGGACCGACTAATATCTGGCCAACGATGGGTCGATTTGCGTCGCCCAGGCATCGATGCCGCCGGCGACATTGCTCACCTGGGAGTAGCCATTGGCCCGCAGGAACTGGGTGACACGCATGCTCCGGACGCCGGCGTGGCACATGACCAAAATCAGGCGATCCTTGGGCAAGAGGTTCAGGCTCGCGGGAATTTGCCGCATGGGGACGTGGCGACTGCCGGCCACGGCACAGACGGCCACCTCGTTGGGCTCACGCACATCCAGCAAAAGCGCTCCTGCCGTCAACTGTTGCGCGGCGGTGGTCACGTCAATTTCCAGCGGTGTTTCCATGTTACGGGCCGCGAAAATGCGCGGCCCGGCGCAAAAAGCAACCGCAGGCTGGTTCAGCCGCCATCCGCGCGGAGCCCGGGTAACCAATTGGGTTACCGGAGGCTGGCGCTAGATTCAGGGTTTTCGTATCCAAGTTCGCCGTTGACGCTGGGGGACGACGGCAAATCGTAGACGCATGTCCGATCGATTCGTTGTCATCATGGCCGGCGGCCGCGGCGAGCGGTTCTGGCCGCAAAGCCGCCTGAGCACCCCCAAGCACCTGCTGCCGATCGTCGGGGACAAGCCGATGCTGGCGCAGACGGTCGAACGCGTGACCGGCGTGGTGCCGCGCGCCAATGTCCTTGTGCTTACCACCCAGGCGCAACTGGACGGCTGCCGGCAGGCCTGCCCTGATCTGCCCCTGGCCAACATCGTCGCGGAGCCCATGGGGCGGGACACCGCGGCAGCCACCGGTCTGGCGATGCTGCTGGTCAAGCAGCGCAGCCCGAACGCGACCTTTGCGATGCTGCCGGCGGACCATGTCATTCATGATGTCGCGGCCTACCAGCAGCAGCTCAAGGTGGCCTTTGCGGCCGCGGAAGCGGCCGCGGTGCTCGTGACCATCGGCATCAAGCCCCTCACGCCGGAGACGGGATTCGGCTACATCCAGCAGAGCGGGCCATGGCGGGAAATTGCCGGCACGCCCGTGATGGCGGTCCGGCGCTTTGTGGAAAAACCCAGCCTGGAGACGGCGAAAGCCTACGTCGCCTCCGGTGAGTATTTTTGGAACGCCGGCATGTTTGTCTGGCAGGTGCCGGTCGTGGAAGCGGCGTTCAAGGCGCATGCCCCCGAGCTTTATGCGGGCCTCGTCCAGCTGGAAGCAGCGGCCCAGTCCGTGGGCGGCTGGTCGACGGCGCTGGCGGCGTTGTATCCGACGCTGCAGAAGATCTCGGTGGATTACGCGCTGATGGAGCGCTCGACCAACGTGGTCGTGGTCCCCGCCGCGTTCGATTGGGATGATGTCGGAGCGTGGCCGGCCATTGCCAAGCATTTCACCCCCGATGCCCGCGGCAATGTTCTCCGGGGCACCGCGATGGTCGAGGACGGCCGCGACAATATCGTGGTCAGCACGGCGGGGCATCTGACCGCCGTGGTGGGCGTGAGTGACCTGGTTGTCGTGCACACCCCCGAGGCGACCCTGGTGGTGCACAAGGACAAGGCGCAGGAGATCAAGGCCCTGCTGAAGCGGCTGGCGGACGATCCGACCCGCGTGAAATTCCTCTGAGCGCGGTCCCGATGAACTGGCTACGCGAGTTTCACCTGACCGCGAGGGTAGGGCGTGCTCTCCGAGCGCGCCGCGGCGGTGACGGGACTCACCGCCCTACCGAGAATTATTGAGCCATGCGTTTTCTCGGCATCGATTATGGCACCAAGCGCGTTGGCCTGGCTTTCGGCGACGAGATCGCGGTCGCGACCCCGCTGCCGGCCCTGATCGACGGCGAGGAGACGACCCGCTGGCACAAGCTGGGGAAAGTCATCCAGCAGCGCCGGGTCACGGATCTGGTGCTCGGTTTCCCCTACAACATGGACGGCTCCGTGGGCTTCAAGGCCAAGGAAGTGGAGGCCTTTGCCGCCCGCCTGCGGGCGCAGTTCAACCTGCCGGTGCATCTGGTGGATGAAACCCTCACCAGTTACGCGGCTGAGGCGACCATCGCCAAAAAATCACGCCGCGCGGTGCGCGACTCCGGTTTGGTCGACTCCCGCGCGGCCTGTCTCATTTTGCAGGACTACCTGGACCAGCGATTCCCGCCGACCATTTCGGGCCAGTAACCACAGAAAACACAAAACACACAGAAGGAGTTATGTTATGCCCGAATTCATATGCGGTGAGGAGACCCATGCCATCCTAGGCGCTTGCTTTGAGGTTTATAAAGACAAGGGGTGCGGCTTCCTTGAAGCGGTCTACCAAGAATGTCTGGAACTTGAGCTCACTGAGCGGTGTATTCCAGGCAAGGCACACCCGGCGCTTAGCCTTGAGTACAAGGGGAAAATGCTGAAGCAGACTTATCAGCCTGATTTTATCTGCTTCGACCGGGTTGTCCTGGAAATCAAAGCGGTCAGCAAACTCGCCGACGAACACCGTGCCCAGGTTCACAATTACTTAAAAGCGACGGGTCTGCGTGTTGGTTTGCTGGTGAATTTTGGGCACTATCCTTTGGTCGAGCACGAGCGGATAGTTCGATGACTTTCAGTGTATTCCGTGTTTTCTGTGGTTCCCTCAGCTTTGAGTTAAATGCCGCAAACCCGGCACCGACGGCAGCTCGGCCAATGTGTTCAGTACCCGGTCATGGTGGCGCCGCAGTTTTTCGGCGGGGTGGTGCCCCGCGGCGACCAGCACGCAGTCGACCCCGATCTCCTGCGCCACGTGCAGATCGTGCAGGGTGTCGCCGACCAGGAGAATTTCCTGCGGCGGCAGGCCCAATTTGGCCACTTGGGCGCGGCCCAGCTCCGCCTTGCTGTGGGCGTAGATGTTATCGAGCCCCGCGAGCTGGGTGAAGAACGGCAGCAGGCTGAAATGATCCACGATCTCCACCAGAGTCTCATGCCGATAGGCCGAAAGGATCGACTGCGTCAGGCCTGCGGCCTGCACGGCCGCCAACTGGGTGCGGGCGCTCGGATGCAATGCGCAGGTCAAGCGGTTGGCATCATAGCCGCGGATGAATTCGACGCTCAAGCCCTCAAAGGAATCCTGGCTATCATCAAAGCCGAGCCGGGCGTAATAGTCGCGCACGGGAAAATCGAAGACCGCGTGGTACCGCGCCCGGTCAAGTTCCGGCAGCCCGCGCCGCCGCAGGATAGTGTTCATGACAACCAGGCAGTAATCGAGGTCGTCCAGCAACGTGCCGTTCCAGTCCCAGATGATGTGGCGGTATGACGGTGCCTTCATGGTGGGCCACACTGCCGCCGGGTCGGGTCATGGCTCAACACTTTTTCCCTGTTCTTTGTTGCCCGTGCTCCGCCCCGGCCGGCCATCTCCGGCTTGCGGCGGTGCTCCAGGCCGCGCAGGCTGCGACTGATGAAGTCTCGTCCCCCCGCCACCTTGCCCCGCTGGAAGTGCGTCTGTGCCTATGACGGCACGACGTTTCATGGCTGGCAGAGCCAGGAGGGCGGCAACACCATCCAGGACCGTATCGAACGACAGCTGAAAAAAGTCCTGGGGCGGCCGATCCGGCTCGAAGGCAGCGGCCGGACCGACTCCGGCGTGCACGCCCTGGCGCAGGTGTTTCATTTTGACGCCGGGTGGCCGCACGGGGCGGACAAGCTGCGCCTGGCCTTGCAGAGTGGTTTGCCGCGGACCATCCAGCTGAAGAAAATCAGCCGG
>JBAXWQ010000247.1:0-4961 GCA_037128315.1 Opitutia bacterium
TGGCCGAGCAGCGCAGTCGGCACGATGGTGCCGGGCCACTCGGTGCCGGCGCGCACGATGGCGCGCAGCATCTTCAATTCCGCTTCGGTCGTAAGGCCGTAGCCACTCTTGATCTCAACGGTGGTGGTGCCATCCTGCAGCATCTGGTCGAGTCGCGCTTTCAAGCCGGCCGCAAGTTGTTTCTTGGTTGCCTCGCGCACGGCGGTGACGGTCGCGTGAATTCCGCCGCCGGCCTTCAAGATGTCCAGATAGGGGACGCCATTCAGCTTCTGCTCCCATTCCCGCAGCCGATCGCCGGCCCAGCAGGCGTGGGTATGGCAATCGATGAAGCCCGGCATGAGGACGCGCCCCTGGGCTTCGATCACTGTGGCCTCAGCTGGCGCCTCTACCTTGGGACCGACCGCGGCGATCTTGCCGTCGACGACCAGGACATCGCCGGCGGGAATGATGCCCAATTCGCCCATTTCTTTGCCGCGGCGCGGCCGGCTGCCGGCGGCGAGTGTCAGTATGCGGGCATTGCGTATGAGAAGAGACATCAGAAAAGACGGGGTTGGCCACAAAGAGGCACAAAGGGTTGGTTGACTCCGATCATGTGGAAAGTGCGCCTATAGGCGCCATGGGAAGCCACCGTCGCGATATGGATTCTTGCGCCTTTTTGTGGCCATAAATTCAGGCTCATGGCTAGAAAAGCTTTCGCTGGGCGAAACCGGCGAGGAAGGTAAGAAAGAGATGCGCGGCCAAGCGCGCCGTGCGGCCGGCGGGATCAAATCGCGGATTCAGTTCCATGAGGTCGAAGCACCGCACCCGCGGGTCGGTGCCACAGACCCGGACCCAGGCTTCGGCCTTACTGCTGGTCCAGCCGGCCGGATTCAACGCGCTGACTCCCGGGGCCTGGGCGGCGTCGAGGACGTCGAGGTCGAAGCTTGCAAATAAGTTTTTCGCTCGCGGCAGCGCCACTTGGGCGTCGTCAGGGTAGGTCTTGCCTCCATGGGCCTTGAACCAGGCCAGATGCTCCGGGGAATTCACCAAGGAGCGGAAACCGTGCAAATGGAGGGCGGTGACGCCGCAGGTCTCGACCAACTTGCGGAACGGCATGCCGGAGCCGCGGGTCGGCCGGACATCGAGGTGGGCATCGAAGTAGATGCCGGCGAGACGCGGATATTTCGCCGCGACGGCCCGGACAAACGGGAAGGTCAGGTCGTGGCCGCCGCCCACGGCGATCGGCAAAAGGCCGGCGGCGAGCAGGGCGGAGGTGGCGTGGGTGACGCGGGCGTGGGTTTCTTCCAGGGTGCGTCCGGGCTTTACATCACCGGCATCGAAGACGCCGGGGAAAGCCGGCTGGGCGGCACCATAGCGGGCGAGGGCGGCGCGGAAGGCCCGCGGGCCATCCTTGGCGCCCGTACGGCCGTGATTGAGCTTCACACCGGTGTCATCGGGCAGACCGAGCAGGGCGACGGAGCAATCCTTCGGGTCATCACCTCGGATGGAAGCGGCAAATCGCCCGGCGGAAATCTCCGGCCAGCGAGCGGCAGTGGTGTGCGGTATGCGCATGAGCTTGTAGGTCGGGGTTTAGCCCCGACGCGTCCGTCGTAAAGCCGTCGGGCGTAAAGCCCGACCTACGGGGGGGCGCATGGGGATCGGCACTTTGAGCCGGTCGGCGCAGTCCAAGGCGATCTCGTACCCGGCATCGGCATGGCGAAATACCCCCATCATGGGGTCGTTCGTCAACACGCGCTCGAGCCGCCGGGCGGCTTCCGGTGTGCCGTCGGCCACGATCACCTGGCCCGCATGCTGGCTGTAGCCGATGCCGACGCCGCCGCCGTGATGGAAGCTGACCCAGGAGGCGCCGCTGGCGATGTTGACCATGGCGTTGAGGATCGCCCAGTCGCTGATGGCGTCGGATCCGTCCTTCATCGCCTCGGTCTCACGATTGGGACTCGCGACGGATCCGCAGTCCAGGTGATCGCGTCCGATGACAATCGGCGCTTTCACCCGTCCATCCGCGACCATTTGATTGAAGAGCAGTCCGGCCTTGTCCCGCTCCCCCAGACCCAGCCAGCAGATGCGGGCCGGCAGACCCTGGAAGGCGACGCGTTCGCCGGCCATTTTCAGCCAGTGGTGCAGGCCGGTGTCGTGCGGGAAGAGTTCCATCAGCGCCCGGTCCGTGGCGAATATATCTGCCGGGTCGCCGGACAGGGCCACCCAGCGAAAGGGGCCCCGACCGAGGCAGAACTGGGGGCGGATGTACGCCGGGACGAACCCCGGGAAATCGAACGCCCGCTTCACGCCTTGGTTGAGGGCGTGCTGGCGCAGATTGTTGCCGTAGTCGAAAGTTTTGGCCCCGCGCTTCTGCAGTGCGAGCATGGCCTTCACGTGCCGCGCCATCGTGGCGAGGGAGAGTTTCTGGTAGCGAGCCGGGTTTTTCCGCAGCACGGCCGCCGCTTTCAGATCGTAGCCCACCGGCACATAACCCACGAGCGGATCATGGGCGCTGGTTTGATCCGTCAAGGAGTCGACCCGAATCCTGCGGGCCAGCAGCCGCTCGAGCAGGTCCACGGCATTGGCCACGACGCCAATGCTGCGTGCCTGCTTGCCGGCGGCGCAGGCCACGGCGCGGTCGATGGCAGCATCGAGGGCGGGGGCAATCTCATCGAGGTAGCGGTCGTGGACCCGCTTTTGCAGGCGCGATTTGTCGACATCGGCGATGAGACACGTGCCGCCGGCCATCGTGATGGCGAGGGGTTGGGCTCCGCCCATGCCACCGCAGCCGGCGGTGACGCAGAGCCGGCCCGCGAGAGTGCCGTCGAAATGTTGGCGCCCCGCCTCGGCGAAGGTTTCATAGGTGCCCTGCAGAATGCCCTGGGTGCCGATGTAGATCCAGGAGCCCGCGGTCATCTGCCCATACATCATGAGTCCGCGTTTCTCGAAGTCGTCGAAGATTTCCTGGGTCGCCCATTTGGGCACGAGATTGCTGTTGGCCAGCAGGACGCGGGGGGCGTCCGCGTGGGTCCGGACCACGCCCACGGGTTTGCCCGACTGGATCAGGAGGGTTTCGTCCGGCGCGAGTTTCTGCAACGAGGCGATGATGGCGTGAAAAGCGGGCCAGTTGCGCGCGGCCTTGCCGCGACCGCCGTAGACCACCAGGTCCTGCGGCCGCTCGGCCACCTCGGGATCGAGGTTGTTCATGAGCATCCGCATGGCGGCCTCGGACGCCCAGGTGCTGCAGGTGCGTTGGTTGCCGCGCGGGGCGCGGAGGATGGGGGCTTTGGGCATGGGAGGGAGTGGGTTGAGGGCAGGTCGAGTCGTCACCGGCGAGCCGCAGGCGACGGCTCATCCGGAGGATTCGCCCTACCGAAGTTTGCCGGCCGCCTGCTGGGTGGCGTCGGCGATTTGCTCGCTCCGGACGAGGGCGAGGGCGGTCTGGACATCGTGGTGGAAGAGGCGGTCGGCCTGGGCAAAGGGAATATATTGGCGCACAACGGCGAAGGCCGCCTCCACTCCCGCACCTGATTTGAGCGGACGAAGAAACTCCAGACCCTGCGCCGAGCACATGAACTCGATCGCGAGCACCGTCTCGGTGTTCTTGACCACCTCCAGCAGTTTGGTGGCGCTGATGGAACCCATGGAAACGTGGTCCTCCTGGCCAAGGGAGGAGGGGATCGAGTCGACCGAGGCCGGGTGGGCGAAGACCTTGTTCTCGGAAACGAGGGCGGCGGCGGTGTACTGCGGGATCATGAAACCGGAATTGAGTCCGGTATCCTTCATCAGGAGCCGCGGCACCTTGAGGTCGCCGATGGTGTCGCCATGCAGCAGCATGTAGATGCGGCGCTCCGCGATCGAGGCGATCTCGGCGGTGGCGATGGCGAGGTAGTCGAGGATGAAGGCGAGGGGTTCGCCGTGGAAATTTCCGCCGCTGATCACGTCCCCGTTCGCAAAGACCAGCGGATTGTCGGTGGCGGAATTGATTTCGGTTTCCACCACGCTGCGGGCGTGGGCGACGGCGAGGCGCACGGCGCCATGCACCTGCGGGACGCAGCGGAGCGAGTAGGGGTCCTGCACCTTGGCGCAATGGGCGTGCGACGGCAGGATCTTCGATCCGCGAAGCAATTGACGGAGATTTTTGGCCACGTCCATCTGGCCCTGATGGGGGCGGGCGGCATGGATGCGCGCATCGTAGGGCGCGGCGCTGCCCCGCGCCGCCTCCAGCGTCATCGCCGCGGCAATGTCCGCGGTCTTGGCCAGATTTTCGATGCGCAGCAGGCAATGCACCGCGTAGGCCGACATGAACTGGGTGCCGTTGATGAGCCCGAGACCTTCCTTGGACTGGAGGCGCAGCGGCTTGAGGCCGAGGATTTTCAACACCGCCGCGGCGCTGAGCCGCCGGCCCTGGTAGTCCATCTCGCCCAGGCCGAGCAGCGGCAGCACCATGTGGGCGAGGGGGGCGAGATCACCGGAGGCCCCGAGGGAACCCTTGGTGTAGACGATCGGCAGCGCATCGGCGTTGTAGAAGCGGATGAGGGTGTCGACCACGCGGGTGGTGACGCCGGACATGCCGACGGCGAGGCCGTTCACCTTGAGCAGGAGCATCAGGCGAACGATCTCGGCGGAGACCTCCTCCCCGACGCCGACCGCGTGGCTGAGGATCAGGTTTTCCTGCAGTTGCTCGATGTCAGCCGCCGGGACGCGCTGGTGGGCAAGGATGCCAAAGCCGGTGTTGATGCCGTAATGCGGATTGGGGTCGTGGCGCAGCTGATCGACGATCTTCCGGGAGGCGCGGATCCGGGCGCGGGCCTGGGCGGTGAGGGCGAGGCGTTCGTCCCGGGCGATGGCGGTCCGCAGGCGGGCCAGGGTGAGTTTGCGACCAGACAGAAGGAGGGTACCGGGCATGGGGTTGCGGGGAATCAAAGCAGCTGGGAGGGATTTGAAAACTGTATTCCGGCGATTACGCCGTGTGGGGTAGT
>JBAXWQ010000248.1:0-4945 GCA_037128315.1 Opitutia bacterium
GTCATCCCTGTCGCCGTCGCCCATGGCGAGGGTTACGCAGAATTTCACACGGCGCACGAGGCCCGGGTCTTCAGCGATTCCGGCCTGGTGGCGGGACGCTTTGTGGACAACCGGCACGTCATCACCGAGCAATATCCGCTCAACCCCAACGGCTCCCCGCTGGGCATCACCGCCCTCACCAGCACCACCGGGCGCGTCACCATCATGATGCCCCATCCCGAGCGGGTGCACCGCAGCGCCTGCATGAGTTGGGCGCCGGCCGACTGGCCGGAGGATTCCCCGTGGATGCAGCTGTTCTACAACGCCCGCACCTGGGTCGGCTGAGGCCGGAATCGCCCATGATTCCCCCAGCCGGTCTCACGGCGCCGAGGCGCAACGCCAACTGATAGGAAACTGGATCATATCTACTGGTTTTCAACCCCCGCCCTTCCCGGCTCTACTCTTCCGCGGGCTAAGTTCATATGTCCTTTAACTTAGGGCGTGGGATGTTAGTTCCTCTCCGGCCCTGACGGATGGAATACGCTGGCGGCCCGGGGAGCCAGCGCACCCCAAGCCCATGGCAAACCCAGGAACTTTTCACAACGGAACATCGATTATGAATCTATCATCGGCGCAGAATCATGCTCGCAAGGTCTATGCATACATGAAGCGCGGCATCGCCGGCCTGACCCGCGAGACGGCGAACGAGGTGGACCACGATCCGGCCAGCTGGGGCCTGGATATCGACGATTGGGACTGGAATGCCGGCGTCGGGCTGATCGCAATTTCTGACCACTATGAGAAATTCCCGGACCCCGGCATACTGGACTACCTGTCGGGCTGGGTCGCCAAGAACCGGCACCAGTGCAAAAAGAGCGACCATGTGAACTACTTAACCCCGCTGGCCATTTATCCGGAGATGTATGCCCGGACCCATGAGCCGTATTATCGCGACACCGCGATCGAGTATGCGGACTGGGTCATGAGCAGCGCCGGGCGATCGCCGGACGGGGTCTTCTTCCACGGCTCGTCCGTTTCGGATGAAGTGTGGGCGGATACCGTCTTTATGGCCTTGGTGTTTTTGTCGCGGACCGCGCGACTCACGGCCAATAAGAAAATTGCGGAGCAGGTGATCAAGCAACTGCTCGCCCATCTGCAGCTGTTGCAGGATGAGAAAACCGGGGTCCTGTTTCACGGCTACCATTGCGTGGGAAAGCACCACATGTCGGGAGCCCGCTGGACCCGGGGCAATTCCTGGGTCGTGATTGGAGCACCCATCATTCTCGAGACCCTGGGTGATCTGGTGGCGGCCCCCCAGGAACTCCCTGCGCGGTATACGAAATTAGTGGACGGGATGCTGCGGTACCAGGCCCAGAACGGCCTGTGGCACACCATCATCGACCGCCCTGATTTTTATCAGGAGACATCGGGCAGCGCCGGCGTGGCCGGCGGCATCCTGAAGGCGATTCGGCTGCGGCTGCTGGCGCCAAGCTACCGGGAACGGGCCCTCCAGACTTTGGCGGGAGTGATCACCATGATCAATCCGGATGGCGCCGTCGCCGGCGTATCGGGCGGCACGCCGATCATGCCCTCGATCGACGCCTACGGCAAACTTACCCGCTATCCCACCCTCTACGGGCAGGGACTGACACTGCTGATGTTGAGCGAGTTTATGCTGCAGGAAAGAGCCCGGCCCAACCCGCAGGCGGCAACCCCATGAACCCGGCCCCGCCCATTCGCATCGGAGCCCGGGCGCATGACTTCGGTTGCCTGCCAGCCGAGCAACTCGCCGCAAAACTTGCCTCGAAAGACATGGTGTGTGCGCAGCTTGCCGTCGGCAAGGCCATCGCCGGCCTGACACTGCGGCCCGGTCTGCTTAATCCCGGCCTCGCCCATGAGATCGGCGCCGCGTTTCGCCACCACGGCGTTCAGATCGCCGTGCTCGGCTGCTACGTGAACCCGATCCATCCGGATCTGGCGACGCGGCAATCGCTGCTCGGATTGTTCAAGGAACACCTGCGTTACGCGCGCGATTTCGGCAACGGGCTCGTGGCCCTCGAAACCGGCTCGGTCAATGCCGACTACCTGCCCCATCCCGACAACCACAGCGAGGCCGCCTTCCAGCAATCCCTGGCCAGCATTGCGGAGCTGGTCGCCGAGGCGGAAAAATTCGGCGTCGTGGTCGGCATCGAGGCCGTCGCCACGCATCCCGTTTCCACACCGCAGAAAATGCGGCGGATGCTCGATGCCGTCGGCTCGAACAACCTGCAGGTCGTCTTCGATGCGGTGAATCTGTTGACGCTCGAAAACCATTGCGAGCAGGAGCGGGTCATTGCCGAATCGCTTGACCTTTTCGGGGACCGGATCGCGATCATTCATGCGAAGGATTTCATCATCAAGAATGGCGAATTCCTGCCGGTCGGCACCGGGTTCGGGATGCTGCGGCACGATCTGGTGATGAAGTTCGCCGTACAGCAGAAGCCGGGCATCAGCATTCTGCTGGAAGGCACAAGCCCGGAGGCCGCCCCGGCGAGCCGCGAATTCCTGCTCCGGGCCGCGGCCCAAGTGGCCTGACCCGATTGGCCAGACGGGTAAAAACGGCGATTCGCTCAAGCAGGAATGTCATCCACCCCAACCCATGAGTCCCCGAATCAAGTCTGTGGTATTCGCACTGCTGCTGATCGGTTGGTCCGCTCCGGCCGCGGAGCTGGCCGCCGTGCGGCCCGGTCATCCCCGGTTGCTGGCGTTGCCGGAGCAGTGGACGCAGCTGCGTCAGCGCCTGACCGCGGAGCCGGACCTGGCCGCCTACCATCAGGCGCTGATCGAAGCGGCCCGCCAACTGCTGCCTCAACCGGTCCTGCGCTATCAGAAAACCGGACGCCGGCTCCTCCACGTCTCGCGCGAAGCCGTGCACCGGGTGCTGCTGCTGGCCTATGCCTGGCAGATCACCGGGGAGGATGCCTTTGCCCGCCGCGCCGAGGCGGAGATGCTGGCCGTCGCCGCCTTTCCCGACTGGAATCCATCCCATTTCCTGGATGTCGGCGAGGCCACGGCCGCGCTGGCCATCGGCTACGACTGGTTGTTTGACCGCCTCACCCCCGCGGCGCGCACCACCATTCGGGGCGCCATCGTCCGGCTGGGCCTGCAACCCGGCCTGGATCCGAAGAAAAACAGCTGGCAGCGCACGGAGAACAATTGGAACCAGGTCTGCCTCGGTGGCCTCACCTTGGGCGCGTTGGCGGTCGCCGAGACTGAACCGCAGACGTCCGCGGCCGTACTGCAGCTGGCCCGCGCGGGGATCCATCACGGCCTCGCCCCGTATGCCCCCGATGGTGTCTACCCCGAGGGCCCGTCCTACTGGGCGTATGGCACCAGTTACCAGGTGCTGATGATCGCCGCCCTCGAATCAGCGCTCGGCTCCGACTGGGACCTCGCCGCCGCCCCGGGTTTTCTCCCCAGTGCGGGCACTTTTCTCCAGACGACCGGACCTTCGGGCCGGCACTACAATTATGCGGATGGTGGCGAAGGGGCGGCCTTTGAGCCCGTGGTCTTCTGGTTTGCCCGCCGACTGCATGATCCCGGCTTGCTGCAATTTGAGTGGTCCCATCTGCAGAGCCCCGCAGACATCCGTCACGCCGTGGCCCGGAACCGGTTCGCCCCGTTGGCCGCCCTGTGGTGGCCGCCCGCCGGCAGTGCCACCGCCACCGCCGCCCTGCCCCTCCGCTGGCACGGCGGCGGCCGGAATCCAATCGCGGTCTTCCGCTCCTCCTGGACGGACCCCGCCGCACTCTACCTCGCTTGCAAGGGCGGCGCGGCCGAGTTGAACCACGCGCACATGGACGCCGGCTCATTTGTGCTGGAGGCGAACGGCGTGCGCTGGGCCCTCGATCTCGGCATGCAGGAATATGAATCCCTGGAGTCGAAGCACATCGATCTCTGGAACAAGACGCAGGCATCCCAGCGTTGGTCGGTCTATCGTCTCAGCAATTTCAGCCACAACACCCTGACCATCGGCGGCCAGCTGCACCGGGTCGACGGCCATGCGACATTTGAGGATTTCTCCGCCGAAGCCGCTGACGCGCACGCCACCGTCGACCTGTCCCCCGTCTTTGCGGGCCAGGCCAGGAGCGTGCGCAGGACGTTTCGGATTCTGCCCGACCACGTCGTGCAGGTGCAGGATGAATTGAGCGGAGTGGCGCCGGGCACCGCGATTCGCTGGCAGATGGCGACACGGGCTGACGTGACGTTGCAAGGCGCCACCGCCACCCTGCGCCAGGAAGGGCGCACGCTGACCGTCCGGCTGGTGTCATCCGTTGCCGCGGTCTTTGCGGTCCAACCGGCTGATCCGCCCGCGGACAACTTCAACGCAGCCAATCCCGGCGTGCGCATCCTTTCGCTTACGGCCCCCGCCCCCGCCAACTCGACCCTGACCCTGACCATTGAGTTGGTGCCGCATGATTGAAGCGAATTGATAGAGACATTCGCCGCGGGCCCGACCGGCTTTACGACTGGCCATGGGGTTGAGGATGAGCAGGGTTGTTCTGCAGGTAACCTATTGCCATGCCCCCATCCTCCCAGGGTTTCGCCAGCCGGGACTTCCTCATCAGCACAGGAGTCATTTTGGTCGTGCTCGCGGTCTTGGGCTGGTCGGCCTTCCAGAAGGTCAAAGCATCAAGCGAAGACAAGGCGGTGCTGTGCCCGGTCCGCATGCTGGCCGCCGCCGCCGATCAGTACTACTTGGAGAACGGTGTTTCCATGGTTGAATACCGCCAGCTCGTGGGCGCGACCAACTACATCAAGTCCATCCAGACCGTCGCGGGTGAAACCTACCCGGCTTTCTACACCCGCGGCATGACCATCACCGTGACCGGGATCGCCGGCGTGCGCACCATCACCTACGCGCCATGACCAACCGGCACACCGCCGCGGCACCTTGTGACGTCGTTCCTCCGCCCCGAACGGGAAC
>JBAXWQ010000249.1:0-4863 GCA_037128315.1 Opitutia bacterium
GGCGGAGCTGGTCTCACCCGCAATCAACCCCAAAATCAGGCGGAATTGGTCCGCGGTCTCGCGCTCGGTCGCCGGCAGGACGGAGAGCTGCCGCTGCAGCACCGCCTGCGCCTCGGCTTCGCGCTTCAGCCAGGCCAGCCCGGTCGCATAGGTGCGCACCCAGACGTATCCCTGCCGGGTGCCTTGAAAGCGATCCATGTTTTCCCGGGCATTGGCGAGTCGCGCCTCGTCCAGCCGGCCGCGCCGCAGCAGGGCCTGCTCGCGGGCCAGCAGGAAGCGGGAGCGTTGCACGGCGGATACCGCCGCGGTGATGGCCTGCTCGTAGAAATCATTCGCCGCGCTGAAATTGTTCTCCGCGTCGGCCACCGCCCCCTGCAGAAAATACCACCAGCCTTTGTCCGCCACGGACAGATCCTCCGCCTTCCCGGCAACCAGGGCGGCCTTCGCCTGCGGCAGGCGGCGGGTGGTGGCGGCGATGAGCCCGAGGCGCAGTTGGTACGCCGCATTGCGCGGCCCGGTATAGGACTGCAGCACTTTTTCGGCCTCGCCCGTCTCCGCCGCATCCAGCAGCGCGGTCACCAACTCCAACGTCAACCCCTGCCGGGCCTCGCCCGGCACGCTCTCGTCAGCCAGAATCTCGCGAAAAATCCCCGCCGCCGTCGCGGGAAAACCTGCCTGGAGGGCCGCATTGCCGCGGCTTTCGGCCATGATCCAGGCGCCCGAGACGGTTGACGCCGCCGCCGGGGCGTTCACCAGGGGACTCGGCCCCGCCACCTGGGCCAGCAGGGGACCGGCGGCCAACGCCAAAGAAAACATCAGGGGACGCACCAGCTTGATCATGGGTTGAGGGAGCGTGGAAGTGATGGGCCGGTGTGGCAAGCCTCGCGCAAGCCGCCCCGGGCAGTTGAATCATCGATCCTTTGTGTAACGGGAAATTTCTCGCGCCACACCGGGTCATCGGACAACGTGGCGGCAGTTTAGTTCAACCAACCAATCCTTGTTACCATGAGTGCTGTCCTGATCATCCTCGGAGTCTTGCTCCTCGTCGTGGTTGTCCTCGGCCTCTGGGTCGCCGGCATCTACAATTCCCTCGTCGCCCTCCGCAACCGCTTCAAGAACGCCTTTGCCCAGATCGACGTCCAGCTCAAGCGCCGCTACGACCTCATCCCCAACCTGGTGGAGGTCGCCAAGGGCTACATGAAGCACGAAAGCGGCACGCTCGAGGCCGTCATCGCCGCCCGCAACACCGCCTTTGCCGCCTCGAAGGCCGCCGCCGCCAACCCGGCCGACGCCGCCGCGATGAAGGGGCTGCTGACCGCCGAGTCCGGCCTGGCCGGCGCCATGTCGCGCCTGATGGTCGTGGCCGAGGCCTATCCCGACCTCAAGGCCAACCAGAACATGATGCAGCTCACCGAGGAGATGACTTCCACGGAGAACAAGATCTCGTTCGCCCGGCAGGCCTACAACGACTCGGTCATGACCTACAACACGACCCGCGAGTCCTTCCCAACCAACCTGCTGGCCGGGATGTTCAACTTCGTCGAGGCGCAGCTCTTCCAGATCGAAAACGCCGCCGAACGCGCCGCCCCGCAGGTGAAGTTCACCTGAGGGCCAGTAGTGAGCAGTGAGTAGCGGGTAGCGGGCATCACGCAGTTGAAGCTCCTGACTACTCGCTACTATCTACCCGCTACTCGCTACTGATTATATGGACTTCTTCGAGGCACAGGAACGCGCCCGCCAGCGCACCCACCGGCTGGTGCTGCTGTTTGTGCTGGCGGTGCTCGGCACGATCATCGCCGGCTATGCCGCCGCCGTGGTCCTGGTCAATGCCACCGGCCGCGATCGCAGCCGCTCGCGTTATGCCGACGCGGCGTCTGCCGCCCCGCGCCTGTGGGATCCGCAGATCTTCCTCGGCGTGACCCTGGGCACCATCGCCGTGGTGGGCGTGGCCTCGCTCTACAAATGGGCGACCATGCGCCAGGGCGGGGCCGCCATCGCCGAATCGGTCGGCGGCCGGCGGGTGGACCCCAAGAGCACCAACCTGCACGAGCGCCGCCTGCTCAACGTCGTCGAGGAAATGTCCATCGCCTCCGGCGTGCCCATGCCCGCGGTTTTCGTCCTGGATGATGAACCCAGCCTGAATGCCTTCGCCGCCGGGCTCACCACCGCCGATGCCGCCGTCACCGTCACCAAGGGCACGCTGGAAAAACTGACCCGCGACGAGCTGCAGGGCGTCATTGCCCACGAGTTCAGCCATATCCTCAACGGCGACATGCGGCTCAACGTCCGCATCACCGCCATCGTGTTCGGCATTTTGGTCATCGGCCTGCTCGGCCGCATCATGCTGCAATCGCTCGGGCGCGGCCGGGTCCGCTCTGGCGGGGGCGACAAAAAAGATGGCGGCGTGGCGGTGTACCTCGCGATCGGCCTGGCCTTGTTTATCATCGGCTACATCGGCTATTTCTTCGGCCGCCTGATCCAGGCCGCCGTCTCGCGCCAGCGGGAATTTCTCGCCGATGCCTCCGCCGTGCAGTTCACCCGCAACCCAGGCGGCATCACGGGCGCCCTGAAGAAAATCGGCGGCTACGCCCTCGGGGGCAGCCTGCATTCCGACCACGCGCAGGAACTGGGGCATTTCTTTTTCGCCCAGGCTTTCGAATCGAGTTTCGGCGGTCTCTGGGCCACGCATCCCCCGCTGGACGAGCGCATCCGGGCCGTCGAGCCGCAATGGGACGGCAAGCTCTTCGAGCCGCCGGCCGTGGTGGATATCGCCCACGAGTCCTCGGCCATCGCCGGGTTCGGCGGCGGCCCGCGTTATTCGCCCGATGAAACCCTGCGCCGGGTCTTCGCGGCCCAGCCCGATCTGCCCCCGCCGCGCCTCACGCCGCCGCCCGTCGCCTTCAGGCCCGCACACATTGTGGCCGATGTCGGCGCCCTCACCGACTCGCATTTCCGCCACGCCCAGCTCCTCCTGGACGCCCTCCCCGCCCGGCTGCGCGAGGCCACCCGGGACACCGCCATGGCCCAGGCGCTCGTCTACGGGCTACTGCTCGAGGGCGACAAGGCCATGCGCGACCGCCAGCAGGCGCTCGTGGAAAAACATGCCGGCCCCGAAGCCGCCGCCACCCTGGCCGGGCTCCGCTCCGCCCTCAGCCTGCTCGAACCCGTGGCCCGGCTGCCGCTGCTCCAGCTTTCCCTGCCCGCGTTGCGGGCCCTCGATGCTGCAGCCCTCGAGCGCTTCGCCGCCACCCTGGACGAGCTGGTGCATGCCGACGGCCGCGTGACCCCTTTCGAGTACGCGCTGCAAAAGATGCTGCTGCGCCAGTTGCGGCTCGCCCAGGCCCCCCGGCAGCGGGTGCAGTTTGATTCCTTCGACGCCGTCCGCACGGAAATCGCGGTCGTGCTCTCCGCCCTGGCCCATCTCAGCCCCAAGGACTCCGCCGCCGCCTTCGCCGAGGGCGCCGCCCAGATTCCGGTCATCGCCCGCCAGATCGCCCTGCAGGACCCGGCGGCGAGCGGTCTCGAACAGGTCGATGCTGCACTCGACAAGCTTGCCCTCAGCTCCCTGCCGATCAAGCAACGCCTTCTGGTCGCCGCCGGACATGTTATCGCCAGCGACGGCACAGTCAGTGTCGAGGAAGGCGAACTGTTCCGCGCCCTTGCCGCGACGCTCGATGTGCCGATGCCGGCATTGGGGCTGGTTGCCTGAGCCTTCCCTTCTCCTCGCCACTGGTCAGCGCGGCTATGCGCTACCCACACCTCCCCGGCAAAAGCAGCCTGAAAGGAGAGCGCTATTCTGCCGGCAAGAATTGCTTAGCTTCAGGCAAGATGCGCGAAGCATGGCTACGCCCATCAGCCTAGGCTTTCCTAGATTGATCCACCTCAACATACGGTGAACCTTCTCCGCATAAAGCTGTTCACGATCGCAGGGCTCGTGTTTTTGGGCGAGTTGCTGCTCACCAGCTGCACATCGAACAAATCCCCCCCCGCATCGCCTTTGGTGCTTAATGTGGTTGCCAGAGTTTCTGTAGCTGAAGTCACGCTGCACACCGTCATCGTGCCAGGAGGACCAAATGCTTGGACCAAGGATGCACTATGGGACGAATATATGGTGACAATCACCAACCGGAGTTCGGCCCCACTGACGCTTGAGTCAGCCACAATCGAGGATGTTCTGCATCAACCACGGCGTTGCGGCGGGGACCCGCTGAAATTAGCCCGGTCTACCGTAGAAAACTGGAAAGAATACCGCAAAGGCCAGGTGCCTGTGACCAAGGAGGGATTTGAAACAACCGTTCCTGCCGCCGTAGCGATTCCCCTCGCGACAGCTGCTATAGTGATGAATCCCCTGAATCTAATCCTTCTGCCCTTTGCCTTGGCTGATGAGGAATCTATCAAAAAGGAATTCGCCAATCGACAGTTGGTCCTCCCGCTCATTCTACCGTCCGGTTCGTCCGCCATGGGCAGCATTTTCTTCCCCATGGCCGCCGCGCCAAAGAACTTCGCGCTGCAGGGACAGTGTGAGGGCAAACCCGTCGAAATTGTCATCCCCCTCACCCCGTTGGATCAGCTTCACCTGACCGCTGCTCGGTAAGCTATCACCGTTTCATTCTTCCTTGGGGCCATGCCATGAACTTCCACCAATCCACCGCCGCGTGTCATGCCGCGCTGCTCGCCCTCGCGGTTACCCTGGCCGGTTGCAAGCTGCCCGACTACAAGACCAAGGAAGGCAAAATCTCGCCCCCGCAACCGCTCAATCTCAGCGCGAGCCAACCTTCGCTTGATGTCCTCCTGCACACGGTGATCGTGCACAATGGACCCGGTGCATGGAAGGAGGAGACTTGGTGGGATGAGTATGTCATC
>JBAXWQ010000025.1:0-19009 GCA_037128315.1 Opitutia bacterium
ACCAGCGGGTTCGCCTCGATCTGCACCATGCACCTGGCCAAGGGATTGGAATTCAGGGCCGTGTAGGTGGGCAATTGCGTGCTCTCGGCGTACTGGAGCGAATAGTGCACCCCGCCCGGACTGGTCAGTTCAGCCGCCACGAGGGGTGAGAATGCCGCCGCATCCCGGTTGGAGTCAT
Source organism: Opitutia bacterium (assembly GCA_037128315.1). GTDB lineage: Bacteria > Verrucomicrobiota > Verrucomicrobiia > Opitutales > Opitutaceae > Lacunisphaera. Next base: position 179 of record JBAXWQ010000025.1, read on the forward strand.
CATAGGTCGCCCCAGCGCGCAACTGGAGCCGGCCGGCGGAAGTCTCTGTGGTAATTTCCGGCACTGCGGCGAGTTTTAGATAGCTGCGGGTATGAAAACGGCCGAAGGTCAGTGACGTGGAGGCCAGCTGATCCCCCATGAGCTGAGCGCTATAGTCCAGGGCGAAGGTCGCTCCCTCCTGCCGACCTTCCAAGGACAGCGCCCGCACCTGGGTGGTATGCTGAAAGGGATTGGCTGCCCCCGGCACGGCCCGGTTGAACTCATAATCATCGTAGTTCCGCCGATACATCGCGCCCAACTGCCAGTAACTGCCTGCCGCGGTCCAGGTCCGGTGGTTGAGAATGTAGAGCTGAGTATGCAGGTCTTCCGATTCGTTGAAGCCAAATGGCGTGTAGAGATTCGGCCACCCAAAGAACTTATGCTGCACGCCGGCAAAAAAATCGGTCTGGCCTTGCGCCGTGCGCCACTGCAACCGGCCGGCGACCCGTTGGAAGTCGTGGTCGCCATGCGGCACTGAGCCATCCGAGGTGGAACGGGATAGATCCACATCGGCGGCCAGGGTTTGACCCGCGCGGCTGGGCGGCGAAACCACGCCTTGATACAAGCTTTGGCGGTTCGTGTTGTAGTCTCCGACCGCAAAAGATGCCTCCCCGCGCGGCGCTATCGGTCGCCAGCCGGAAGCAATGGTCGCCACCGCGGCATTCATGCTGTGCAGCGCATTTTCGGTCCCGGTCAGGATCTTGGGGGCTTGCAGCATCGCGGGTGCGATCGGAATTTCAGCCACGTAATGCCCGGTCTGCGGATCGGAGAGGGACAAGGCACCGATCTTGAAGGCGGTATTTTCAAAGATGCCGCCGCGAATGGAGATGTCCGCCTGCCCCTCGGCGAGATTGCGCATCTGCACATCAACCCGCGGCTCAAAGCGAAGTCCCGAAACGGGCATCGCGAAGGCCGCGACCGGCAGCTGGTTGGCGACTTGCTCCGAGTAGACGGAATATTTCGGCAATTCGTAGTCGAAGTCGGCCGCCCGCAACTCTCGCGGGGTTGCGACAAAGCACAGCGATAGTGCTCCCGCTAGCCACCGGATATCCGTGGATTTCCGTGAACCGAACATTCGGTTAAATACAATTGAAAATGATCTTAACAAGCAGGTGACAAAAAAGCCGCCTGCCTTAGGCGGCTGGCGTGAACGCTTAGGCGTCGCCGTCGTTGCCGATGGCTTCAACCGGGCAGCCTTCCAGTGCTTCCGTGCACAGTTGCACCTCTTCCTCGGTCGTAGGCTGATTATGCACAAAGGAGAACCCACCCTCCTCCTCCCGCTTGAAAAAAGCCGGCGCCGTTTCCCGGCAGAGATCGCAGTCGATGCATTGCTGATCGACGTAAAATTTTCCCGCTGCGTTGTTAGGCCACTTTTCTGCTTTGTTTGCCATTATGCGCTCAACTCAAATAAATTTCCTGCCTCTGTCAAGGAGTCCAAAACAACCTTCGCGCCTCATCCGGGTCGGAGACCGCGAGACTTGTATTTGCAGGTCGACCGCATAGCTTGGCCCTGATGTTGTCCGATCGCTCATTCATGCGGGATAGTTATCACCGGGAAGGCACCAGCATACATATCTGGCTGATCTCGGTGCTCGGGGCCGCTTTCGTGCTGGAACTGGTCTTGCTCTCCCCGTGGTGGCCAACGGGCGGGCGGCTGGTGGCGAGCCTCTTTCTGACCGCTTCGGGACTGCAGGGGGGCGAAATTTGGCGACTACTGTCACATAGCCTACTTCACGACAGTCATAATCCCTTCCACATCATTTTCGTGCTGTTTTCCCTGGCCTTTCTCGGTAACGAACTGGTTCCGCTGCTGGGGCCGAGGCGCTTCCTCGCGGTATTTGTCGCGACCATTTTGGGCGGCGGCTTAGCCTGGACGGCCACCCACTGGATTTATGGCGGCAATTACTATGGGGCGGGAGCAGGCGTAGTCGGCCTGTTTTGCGTGCTGGCGAGCGTTTACCCTGATCGGGAGATGCGCTTGCTGCTGTTGCCCATTTCCTTCCGCGCCCAGCACCTCCTGTGGGGACTGATTGCCGTCGATCTGTTTGGTCTCGCCCTCTATGAGATATTGGGCTCGCCCGTGCCCATTGATTTTTCGCCCTCAGCCCATTTGGGGGGCATTTTGGCGGGCTGGATTTATGTCAGATTCTTCCATGCCAACAACGGCTGGGACCGAGCCCCCGGCCTGATCCTGCCGGGCTGGCTGCACTTCCGGAAACCAGCGAGGCCGGCCGGCGCCGCTGACCAAACGACAGGCCCCGGGGGTTCCACCCGGAATCTGCGGGCGGAGGTCGATCTGATTCTCGATAAGATTACCAGCCGGGGCTTTGGCGCGCTGACCGAGGAGGAAAAGCGCGTGTTGGATGAAGCCAAGGACATGCTCAATCGCCACTAAGGCCGGTCTCCTCCCTTGACCAGGCCACTCCACCCGTATAGTTCGCCCAACCTCAGGCCCATCGGCGGCTTGGCCGCAAGCCGCATATATTAGGAAACATTTGCCGTTATTCTGCCTCTCACCGTATCCATCCCGACTCCCCATTGAAAATATCCCCCCTCTTCCCCGCTCGCATCCTCGCCCTGAGCCTCGCTTTGCTGACGGGCGTTTTCGCGGCCCCTGATCGTGAATTCAAGACCACGCCGGTCATGCGCCTGGAGACGCGCACCCTGGTGCAAATGCTGGAGTATTTTCACTACAATAAGGACGCGGTGACGCCCAAGGATTACCCCGAGTTGATCACGGACTACCTGAAGGAACTCGATCCGCAGCGGCTTTTCTTCACGGCGGAGGATGAACAATCCTTCCGGCGGCAATTCGGTTCACGGGTGGAGACCGACCTCGCCTACCTCGGCAACATCGACACGGCATTCACCATCTACCAAAGCTACGAGCAGCGGGTCAAAAGCCGCACCACCTGGCTGTTTGATGAACTGAAGCATGACTTCGACTTCACCCAGCAGGAAACGTACACCCCCGATCGCAGCAAAAGCCCCTTCCCCGCGACCCTGGCGGAAGCCGATGACCTGTGGCGCCGCCGCATCAAATTTGAGATTCTGCAGGACCTGCTGGCGAAGAAGCCCCTCGAGGACGCCAAGGCCACTGTGCGCAAGCGCTATGAACGCATGTTGAAGAACCTGGGGGATATCGAATCCGCCGACGTGCAGGAGACCTATCTGTCGAGCCTGACCCGGATGTACGATCCGCATTCGGCCTATTTCTCCTCCGACACGCTGCAGGACTTCAGCATCCAGATGAAGCTGTCCCTCGTGGGCATCGGCGCCGTGCTCAGCATCGAGGACGACGGCAATTGCGTCGTCCGCGAGGTCGTGCCCGGCGGGCCGGCTTACCACAGCGGGCAGATCCACCCGACCGACAAGATTGTCGCCGTCCAGCAGCAGGGCGGCGAGACCATCGAGGTGATCGGCATGAAACTCCGCCGGATCGTCGACATGATCCGCGGGGACAAGAATTCAAAGGTCATCCTGACTATTCTCCCCCACGACGCACCCGATGCCACCAAGACCAAGCAGGTGCTCATTGTCCGGGACGTGATCAAACTGAACTCCGCCCGGGCTTCCGCCTCCATCTATGAGGTGCCGACCGGCAACAACCAGACGGTACCCGTGGGCGTGATCGGGCTGAATTCATTCTACGGCCCGTCCGACGACTCGAAGGACAACGAGGCCAAGAACACCGCCACCAATGATGTCGCCGAGCTGATAGGGAAGTTGAAGCAGCAGGGCATCAAGGCCCTCGTCATCGACCTGCGCCGCAACGGGGGCGGCCTGCTTTCCGAGGCCGTGGAACTCACCGGCCTGTTCATCAAGCAAGGCCCCGTCGTGCAGGTGCGCGATTCCCTGGGCCATCTGACGGTCGACAGCGACACCAACCCGGCCATCGCCTACGATGGCCCCCTGGCGGTGCTCACGTCGCGTTTCAGCGCCTCCGCCTCCGAGATTTTTGCGGGCGCGCTGCAAAACTACGGCCGGGCGGTGATCATCGGGGACAGCTCGACGCACGGCAAAGGCACGGTACAGGCGGTGTTGGAGATGAAAAATTACCTGCCGCGCCTCAGCCAGAATATCGAGCATACCGGGGCGGCCAAATTGACGGTGCAGAAATTCTACCTGCCCAACGGTTCCTCGACCCAGAAGAAGGGCGTGACCCCCGACATCACCCTCCCCTCCATCGACGACTTCCTCCCCATCGGCGAAACCGACCTGCCGCATGCCCTGGTGTGGGATGAAATCAAAACCTCCGTGTTCGAGGGGAAAGCGCTCGCGCAGACTTTCGTCAAACCCCTGCTGGAAGCCAGCCGGGAACGACAGGCCTCACTGGAGGAATTCACCCACTTGAAGAAAAACATCGACTGGTTCAAGGAGCGGCAGGAGCACAAGACCATTTCGCTGAACCTGGAACAGCGCCAGGCGCTCAAAGTTGCGGACGACGAATTTAAGAAAAAAATGGATGCGGAGCGCGATGCGCTCGCCAAGGCAAATTTTGCCACCCGGGTCGTCAAACTCGACTCCGTCCTGACGGCGGAGGCTGCCGCGCCGAAGGAGGCCGTGGCGAAGATTGATGACGGCGACACCGATGCGCCCGATGCCGAGGCGGAGGGCAAACTCGATGTGCATCTGCGGGAAACCCTGCGGGTCGTGACCGACGCCCTGCGCCTGAACCAGGACCCGCAATATTCCGCCGACGGACGCATTCCCATCACCGCCAGCACCAGCCTACGCAAAGGCTAGCAGATAGCGGTCACGGCCGGTCAGATCCGGCAGCGATTCGGTGCGGACATAGCCGGCACTGGAGGCCAGCGCCTGCAAATGGGCATGCTGCAAGATCCCTGTTTCACAAGCCAGCAAGCCCCCGGGGGCCAAATGCGACCGGGCCGCCGGAATGATCAGTTCCAGCGCGGCGGCGCCATTGGGGCCGGCGGACAGGGCCTGGAAGGGCTCGTGATCCTTCACCTCCGGCGCCGTGGCCTCGGTTTCGGCATCGGAGAGATACGGCGGGTTGGCCACGATCAGCTGGAATTGTTCACCGGCGGTCAGGCCGGCCAGCCAGTCCGCGAGCAGGAAGCGAATCCGGCTGGACAAACCGCAGGCCGCGGCGTTTTCGCGGGCCAACGAGAGGGCTTCTTCGCTGATATCCACGGCCGTCAGCACCGCCTGCGGATAAATCCGGGCCAGCGCCAGTGCGATGGCGCCGCTGCCGGTCCCCAGATCAAGAATAGCCGCGGGAGCCACCGCCATCCGCGGCGTGATCAGCTCGATCAGGTACTCGGTTTCCGGGCGCGGAATGAGAGCCCGTTTGTCCACCTTGAGCTTTAGATCAAGGAACTCCGTTTCCCCGACGATGTGCTGCAGCGGCTCCCGGTTGCCCCGCCGCTTCACGAGGGGGCGAATCTTCTCCAGTTCCACCTCAGTCAATGGGCGCTCAAATTGCAGGTAGAGCTGCATGCGCTTCAGGCCCAGGGCGTGGCCGATGAGCAACTCCGCGTCGAGCCGGGGCGACTCCACCCCGCGCTTCGCAAAGAAGTCGGTGGTCCGCTTGATGATATCCAGCAGCGTCAACATGGTTAGTCGTCGGCGTCGAGGCGCGGGCGCACCGGCAGGGGCCCGCCGGTCAGCGCCGCCAGCTTGGTCTCAAATTCATCACGCTGGAGCGCCAGGATGATGGGTTCAATGTTGCCCTCCAGCACCGCCGGCAGGCTGTACAGGGTCAGGCCGATGCGATGGTCGGTCATGCGGTTCTGCGGGAAACTATAGGTGCGGATCCGCTCGCTGCGCCCGCCCGTGCCAATCTGCGTGCGGCGCTGGGCGGCATATTTGGCGTTCTCCTCATCTTCCTTCAGCTTCAGCAGGCGGGAGCGCAACACGGCCATCGCGCGGGCCTTGTTCTTGATCTGGGAGCGGTCGTCGGCGCAATAGACCGTCAGCCCGCTGGGCTTGTGCACGAGGCGGACGGCGGAATCCGTTGTATTCACGCCCTGTCCGCCCGGGCCGCTGGCCCGCATGACCGTGACCTCCAGATCCTCAGGGTCGATCTGCACATCCACCTCCTCCGCCTCAGGCAGCACCGCGACCGTGACCGTGGAGGTATGCACGCGTCCGTTGGCCTCGGTCACGGGGATGCGCTGGACCCGGTGCACCCCGCTTTCGTATTTCAGCTGCTTGTAGACCTGTTCGCCGGTGATCAAGAAGATCACCTCCTTGAACCCACCGCGGTCGGAGAAGCTCGAGCTCATCGCCTGCACCTTCCAGCCACGCCCCTCGGCATAGCGCACATACATGCGGTAGAGATCAGCGGCAAACAGGCTGGCCTCGTCGCCGCCGGTGCCCGCGCGGATTTCCATGACCGTATTGCGCGAATCCGACGGCTCCGGCGGGATCATCAGCATCAGCACTGTTTGCTTCAGGGCGGCATGCCTCGCCTGCAGCTCGGGCAATTCCTGCTGGGCCAAGGCGCGCAATTCGGCCTCGGCCGCCGGATCCTTCAAGAGGGCCGAATGCTCGGCCACTTCCCGCTCAACTCTCTGAAACAAGGCATACTCCTCCACCAAGCGCCGCAGCGCCTGCTGTTCTCGGGCCACCTCGGTCGCCTTGCGCGCGTTCGCATAAAAAGACGGCTCCGCCGTCTGCGCCTCGAGTTCGTCGAGGCGTCGCTGGAACGGGGCGATATCGGGCAGGAGATCCATACGGGGTGAAATGCGGGAAATTGCTAATTGCCTCAGCCGCGAGGGTGCGGCTTTATCCAAGGCCAAACCAACGGCAGCAAGTGCCGTCTAGTAGAAATAATCAGCAATGGCCTCAACGCTCTTCACTCAGAACATCATCGCCTGCGTCTGGGATTTTGACAAGACTTTGATCCCGGAGTACATGCAAGGCCCCCTCTTCCGCCGCTTCGGCGTGGATGAGGGCACCTTTTGGGCCGAGACGAATGCCCTGGCGGAGAACTACCGGAAGCGCGGCTACCACATCGCCCCGGAAATCAGTTACCTGAACCATCTGTTGACCTACGTCCTGACCGGCAAGATGGCCGGACTATCCAACAAGGTCCTGCGCGAGTGCGGGGCCGAGATCGCCCTGTATCCCGGCCTTCCGGCCTTCTTTGAGTCCTCCCGGGCCTGGGTGAAAGCTAAGCCGGAGTACTCCAAGCACGAGATCCAGTTGGAGCATTACGTGGTGAGCACCGGGCTGGCCGAAATGATCCGGGGAAGCGCACTGGCCCCTTACATTGATGCCGTCTGGGCCTGCGAGTTCATTGAAAACCCGCTGCGCCCGGGATTTCTCCGGCAAAATGAGTTCCCGCTCGAGGCGGCGGCGGAAATCGCCCAGATCGGCGTGATGATCGACAACACGACCAAAACCCGCGCCATTTTCGAAATCAACAAGGGCACCAATCGCAATCCCGCCATTGACGTGAATGCCAAGGTGTCGCCCGAGGACCGCCGGATTCCGCTGCAGAACATGATCTACATTGCTGATGGCCCCAGTGATGTGCCGAGTTTCTCCGTGGTGAAAAAAGGCGGGGGCAAGACCTACGCCGTCTATAACCCCGCGGTGAAGGCCGAATTTGAGCAAAATGACCGGTTGCGGCAGAATGGGCGCATCGACCACTATGGCCCGGCCGACTACACGGAGAACAGCCCCACGGCCAACTGGCTGCACCTACAGATTGAGAAGATTTGCGACCGGATAGTCGCCGACCGGGAAGCAGCCTTTGCCACCCGCGTCGCCCGGCCGCCCCGCCACTTGAATGCCACGCCCGAGGAGGAAGCCGCCCGCAAATCGGCTCGCGCCCCCAAGCAATCTTCATTTCTGGAGTAGCCTCTTGGGTTGGGGCAGTTAAGGCGACAATTTCGCCGCCCCTTGCGCCCGTTTGCAGATACTTTTCGGACCATCTAGCCTAGCCCCGGTGCTTGGTTCACCGGGGGGGTGCTATACCGTCAGTTCGCGGCCAATATAAAGCGCGGAACGTCCTGCAAAACGCGGAAACGCAATACCTGACCGTGTTCATCCAGGTAAATTCCCGGCCGAGGCGATTCCGGCATCTTGCGCTCCAATACAGCCGGCGGAACCCGCTCTGAGTATGCCTCGACTAGGTTGGTCACCCGCTGGGCGTAATTGTAGCTGACACTGGGCACGCGGCCCTGCACCACCGCCTCCAAGCCGCAATTCCACGCCATGGCGATGTTGAAGGCACTGGGCTCAATGCCGGCTTGATCAAGCATCCGCTTGAGCCACTCGTAATGTTTGACGGCAACCTCGTCAGCCACTTCACGTTGGATGGCCATGCGAAAAGGTTTGTCCGTATGCATCCGCCAGGTGGCTGGGCGGAACTGATATGGCCCCAGTTCCCCAAACCGACCCACATGGGTCTGGTTGGTCGGATTTTCCACCAAGTTAATGGCGTGCAATGTTTCCCAACGGCCAGAGGCCCTCGCTTCATTTGTAAAAGCGAGACTAGTGACCAAGAGCAGGATCTGTATTAGCTGATTTTTCATAGCCTAAGTGGCCGCGAGAAAGACCATCTCTGCGACTCCGACAAGGGGGATTTTATCCCTAAAAAATCATGCGCGACGGGGTGTCGCGGCTTTTACCAAATCGGCATTTTTATATGTAAAAAATGCCAGTTTTACGCGCCTTTCTAGCGCAAAAATAGTTACTCAATCAGACCGCTTTTCGGTGCAGAATCCCTCAATGAGCCGGGCGACCAAGGCCGTCCATCCCGTCTGGTGGCTGGCCCCCAATCCCACCCCGGTATCGCCATGAAAATATTCATGGAAAAGCACGTGTTCCTTGAGCCGAGAATCGGCCGTCGGGCCAGGGGCTTTCCCATGAAAAACCCTTGGTCCGTCAACCCCCGGCAAGAATAATTTCACAAGGCGCCGGGAGAGTTCTTCCGCCGCACCCTTTAAAGTGACCCGGCGGCCGCTTCCCGTGGGAAATTCCACGGTGAAACTATCCCCATAAAAATGATGATACCGTTCGAGGGCCTCAATGAGCAGGAAGTTGGTCGGAAGCCAAATGGGGCCGCGCCAGTTTGAATTGCCGCCAAACAAGCCTGAGTCCGACTCACCCGGCACATAGTCGACCCGGTACTCTTGACCGCCGGCTTGCAGCACGAAGGGCTGATCCTGATAGATCCGGGAAAGCGATCTCACCCCGTGAGGCGAAAGAAATTCCCGCTCATCGAACACATACCGGAGCACCCGCTCCAGCCGTTCACGCGATGGGATGGCCAGCAAACGGCGGCCGGTAGCCGATTTGCCCTCCGCCATGTACGAGATGTGCGCGGCCAAATCCTTGCGGTTCTCCAAAAACCACCGCGTGCGCTTGGCAAACCCTGGCAGGCGGTCGAGCCGGTCTTCATCGATGAACTCCACGGCAAAAAGCGGGATAATTCCCACCATCGACCGCAGGCGCAGGGGAAAGGCCTGCCCCTCAATCAGCAGCTGGTCGTAGTAAAAGCCATCTTCCTCATGCCACAGACCCGTGCCGCCCAAATGGTTCATGGCGTCAGCAATGGAGACAAAGTGCTCAAAAAACTTCGAGGCAATGTCCTCATAGGTGGGATCCGTCTCCGCCAACTCAAGGGCGATCGCGAGCATGGTGCTGCAATAGAACGCCATCCAAGCCGTGCCGTCCGCCTGGTCCAACTGTCCCCCGGTGGGCAGCGGTTTGGATCGGTCGAAGACGCCGATGTTGTCCAAACCCAGAAAGCCCCCTGAAAACAGATGCCGCCCACTCGGGTCCTTGCGGTTCACCCACCAGGTGAAGTTCACCACCAACTTTTGGAACACCCGCGCCAGAAACTGGCGGTCGCGGCCTCCCCGCGGCCCGGTCATCTTGTAGACCCGCCAGCAGGCCCAGGCATGCACGGGTGGATTCACGTCGGAGAAATTCCACTCATAGGCCGGGATCTGCCCGTTGGGGTGCATGTACCATTCGCGCAGGAACAGGTTGAGCTGCTCCTTGGCAAAATGCGGGTCGATCCGCGCAAACGGTATCATGTGGAACGCCACATCCCAGGCGGCGAACCAGGGATATTCCCACTTGTCGGGCATGGAGATGATGTCGCGGGTGAACAGATGCGGCCAGTCATGGTTGCGACCGAGTCGCCGGGCGGCGGGAGGCGGGGGCTGGGCGGGATCACCCGCCAGCCAATCGGCGACGACAAAGTGATAGAATTGCTTGGACCAGAGCAGTCCGGCGAAAGCCTGTCGGGCAACAACGCGCTCGGCCGCTGAAATCCCCGCCGGGAGAATCACCGCATAGAATTCCTCCGCCTCCTGGCGCCGGGTGGCCATGACTTGGGCAAAGCCCTTTCCGAAGGACACGCCCGGCGTCTCCGACTCGGCATAAAGCCTGGTCCGCAAGATGACGGTTTCTTGCGGAGCCAGATTGAGGATGCGATGCGCCGCCACTTTGGTGCCGGTCCGCTTGGCATTGATGGCGGCCTGCTGTCCGTGGACGACGAACTCGTCAAAGGCGTCCTTCACGTATGCGCTGGCATTGGTTGAGTTGAAAAGCTGCTCCGCATTGGTTTCGTTCTCGGTGAACAGCAGCGGCGCATGCTGTCCGGCCAGCGCTTCCGTCTCCCAAAAAAAACGCCCGAGCGACGCATGGTGCGTCTGCACCAGACCCAGCCCCACCTGCTGCATGCGTGGTTTCACTTCGCAGCCCTCATGCTTGCAACCCCATGACCAGGTATTGCGATACCAGAGAGTGGGCAGAACATGCAGCGTCGCGTGCTCGGGTCCGCAATTGGTCACGGCAATTTCCATCAGCAGGTCGTTGGGCCCGGCCTTGGCATATTCCACCGCGACCTCGAAATAGCGCTGCTCCGCAAAGACGCCGGTGTCCTCCAATTCATATTCGTGATCGGTCCGGCTGCGCCGGGCATTTTCCTGCCGCAGGTGGTCATAGGGAAATTCACCCTGCGGGTAATGATAGACCGCGCGCATGTGGCTGTGGGTTGGCGTGCTGGCCGTGTAGAAATAGGCTTCTTTCACGTCCTCCCCGTGATTCCCCTCCGGGCCGGTGAGGCCGAAGAGTCGCTCCTTCAGCCGCGGATCCCGCCCGTTCCACAACGCGAGGGCCAAACACAGCCGGCACTCACGGTCGGTGATGCCCAGCAAACCGTCCTCCCCCCAGCGGTAGGCCCGGCTTTGCGCCTGCTCAAAGGTGAAATACTTCCAGGCCTCGCCATCCGCCGAATAATCCTCCCGGACGGTGCCCCACTGTCGTTCGGCCAGATAGGGGCCCCAGCGCTTCCAGTTTTTTTCCCGCTCGGCGTCCTCGAGCAGGCGCGCATGTTCGGCAGAGGCGGGGGGGGACTTCTTCACGGGGCCACGCTACAGGGAGCCCCCCGCTTGGCACGGCAAAATTGGCCAGCAACGGCCCCGCGTGATCACAGCAGCTTTTCGAGGATGGACTGGCCCGCCGGGCTGACCACGGCATAGAGCCGGGAAGCGTCCGCCCACGCCGCGATGGCTGCGCCCTGGCGAACTGCCAGCACCGGGGACAATGCGGCCGCATACGCCGGGAAGTCAGCCCGCCGGGCGATATAGCAGTGGAACCAGGCCCCATCGCGCTCAAAGCACACTTCAAGCACCTCGTGGCCGTTGAACTGCACCGTCCGGCAACCCGAGTCGCGCAAGTCGGCAAAGTCCACCGCCAGCTGCGCGCTCAGCCGGGTGGCCGGTTGACCGAGTGCCGCCTGCAGTGCTTCCGCTTTCGCCCCATGGCGGCCATGGTGCAGGAGGCCGGTCCGCGCATCGGCCAGCGCAAATTCCGCAAAGGATGCATTGGCCGCCGACGACTTGGGCCAGAAGCCGGCCCCGACACCCAGCAGCACGGCGACGCTCGCCGCCGCCAGGAAAGCCGGATGGGACCACCAACGACGACGGGGCTCCTGTTGCACGCTAGCCCGGCCGCCCGCGAGAATGGATTCGCGCAAGCCGGACGGAGCGGGCAACTGGCCGAGCTTGGCGCTCATGGCGCGGTCAAAGGCCTGCTCCCGGGCCAACCAGTCGCCCAGCCCGGGGTCGCACCTGGCCTGTTCCAAGGCCGCACTAAATGTTGCATCGCTCGCATCCGCCCCATTGGGACGATAGCCTTGCAGGATAAACTTTGCCTCCACGTTGTTCATGAATTTTTCCTCGCCGCCGGGTTTTGAAAGGGCACGACCCGATTGAGCCGGCCGGATTCCTTGCGGGCCAGTGCCGCCCGCAACTGGGCCTTGCCGCGCGACAGACGCGACATGACGGTGCCGATGGGGACCTCGAGAATGTCCGCAATTTCCTTATAGGAGAGGTCCTGCATGTAAAAGAGGGTCAACGGGGCCCGATAGCCCTCATCCACTTCCTGCAGCGCCGCGACGACCAAGTCCGCATCCATGCCGGTGACGACATCAACGTCCGGAGCCGGCGGGTCGGCCTCGACCGGGCCCAAGTCATCCAATGCCGTCATGCGGTCGGACCGGCGACGGCCACGCAGGAATTCCCGATAAAGTGTGGTAAAGAGCCATGACTTGGCCTTTGCCGTCTCCCGCAAAGTGTGCCCCTGCTTGGCCCAGATAAAAAAGGTCTGCTGGGTCAGGTCGCAGGCATCCGACGAATTTTTCGTCAGGCTGAGGGCAAACCGGAAGAGTGGCGCATACTGCGCCTCGACCAACTGGTTGAAAATCTCACTGGCCATGTGCGGATAAGAGTCTGCCCAAGCGCGGGATATTCCAACAAAAAGAGCCCCGGTGGCACGGGGCTCAAAAAGTGGTGGCGAGTCTCGGAATCGAACCGAGGACACAAGGATTTTCAGTCCTCTGCTCTACCAACTGAGCTAACTCGCCATAACGAAAGGGGCCGAGTTAATAGGGCGGCACAATCGCTCGTCAACGGGGAATTTGTCTTTTCGCTCCACCCGAAGCGGAAGCCCTCCGCGCCAGGTCGCGCGGGTCCTGGAGCGTGAATCGTTACCGCCCATAGCCCGCCCGCCGGCACCTCCCATGCAAGGGATTCGCTCCGGTCCGGCCGGACCCAAGATCAGAGCTGGCGGAAGACGAGTGCGGCATTCTGGCCGCCGAAACCAAGGTTATCGCTCATGACCGTCTTGATCGGCGCACTGCGCTTGACGTTGGGCACGTAATCGAGATCGCAGTCGGGATCAGGCGTATCGAGATTGATGGTGGGGGGCACCTCCCCGGTTTGAATTGTCTTCACGCTGATGATGGCCTCGATGCCGCCAGCCGCACCGAGCAGATGCCCGGTCATGGACTTCGTCGAGCTGATCATCACTTTACGGGCGTGGTCACCAAAGACCTTCTTGATGGCGAGGGTCTCAAACTTGTCGTTGTACGGCGTGGAGGTGCCGTGGGCATTGATATAGTCAACCTCCGCGGGTTTTACCCGGGCATCCTCCAAGGAGCGGCTCATGGCCAGCGACAGCCCCTTGCCGTCGGGATCAGGCGAGGTGATATGATAGGCGTCACACGTCGCCGCATAACCGGCGAGTTCGCAGTAGATATGCGCCCCGCGGGCCTGGGCGTGCTCCAGGCTCTCCAGCACCAAAATCCCGGCCCCTTCCGCCATGATGAAACCATCGCGATTCAAATCGAAGGGCCGGCTCGATTTCTGCGGATTGTCATTGTTGGTGCTCATCGCCTTCATGGAGCAAAATCCGGCGTAGGCCAGCGGGGTGATGGCGGCTTCCGCCCCGCCGCAAACCATGACATCGGCTTCACCCCGGCGAATCATGCGCATGGATTCGCCAATGGCGTGAGTGGCCGTGGCACAGGCACTGACAATGGAGAAATTCGGTCCGCGCGCACCCAGATCGATGGCGACCAAGCCGCTGCACATGTTGCTGATCAGCGAAGGAATCATGAACGGCGACACCTTGCGCGGTCCGCGGGTCATGAGAATCGTGTGCTGGTTTTCGATGGTCAACATGCCACCGATGCCGGAGCCGATGATGACGCCCACGCGGTCGGGATCCTCCTTGCCCATCTCAAGTCTGGCATCCGTCGTCGCCTGCCGGGCGGCACAAAAGCCAAAATGGGTATAGCGGTCGTTGCGCCTCACTTCCTTCGGGTCCATGTGGGCGGCTGCATCCCAGCCGCGCACCTCGGCCCCAATCTGGCAACTGTAGTCCTTGGCATCAAAGAGCGAGACTCGGTCAATGCCGCATTTTCCGGCCAGGATGCTCGCCCAAAAATCATTCACGTTATGGCCCACCGAGGCGACCACACCCATGCCGGTGACGACCACACGTTTATGCGATAATTGAGTTTCCATCTTAGATTCAGATATAGAAATAAAAAAGCGCCCTACCAGACCAGCCCTCGGCCAGACGGTAGAACGCTTTCGTCAGAAGCCAAAATTATTTCTTCCCAGCCTTCGCTTCGATGTAGGCAATCACATCGCCGACGGTCTGCAGTTTCTCGGCGTCGGATTCCGGGATCTCGCCCTTGATCTCATCCTTGAACTCTTCTTCGAAAGCCATGATCAGCTCGACGGTGTCGAGTGAGTCAGCGCCAAGGTCGTCGAGGAACGACGCTTGTGGCGTGATTTGTTCCTCGTTAACATTCAGTTGGTTAACGATAATTTCTTTGACGCGTTGGTCGATGGTTTTCTGGTCAGCCATGTTATTTTAAATTGGGTGTAAAACGTTCGGTAAGAGGCATCACATCACCATGCCGCCGTCAACGGTAAAAACTTGGCCGGTAATGTAACCCGCTTCCTCCGAACAAAGAAACGCTGTCATGTGGGCGATGTCCGCGGCCTCGCCCAACCGTTTGAGCGGGATGACCGAGGTGATCTTATCGGCCGCTTCAGCGGGTAGCGATGCCGTCATATCCGTCTTGATGAAGCCCGGGGCGACGGCATTGGAAGTGACGTTGCGGGCGGCAAATTCCTTCGCGATGGACTTGGTGAAGCCAATCATGCCGGCCTTGGCCGCGCAATAGTTGGCCTGGCCCGCATTGCCCATCAGACCGACAACGGAGGTGATATTCACGATGCGACCCCAGCGTTTCTGGGTCATGGAGCGGCCGATATATTTCGTCCAATGGTAGCAGCTGGTCAGATTCGTCGCCAAAACCGAGTTCCAGTCCTCCTCGGACATGCGGAACAGCAACCCGTCTTTCGTGATGCCGGCATTATTGACCAAAATATCAATCTGGCCGAATTCCGCCAGCAGATCGGCGCTGGCCTTGGCCACCGCCGCCCCATCCGCCACGTCCACGGCCAGCGCCTTGGCCTTGCCCCCGGCCGCGACAATTGCGGCGGCCGTGGCGCCACAGCTGTCCGCGGACTTGCTCACGCAAATCACGGTCACGCCTTGCTGGGCGAGCAAGTCAGCGATGGCCTTGCCAATACCCCGGCCCGCGCCGGTTACGAGTGCGATCCTGTTCTTGAAAGTCAGACTCATGGGGAAAGGCAGCATACAGCCGCACTCCCCCTCCTTTTGTCAATACACGTCACGCTGGTAACGCTGGTCCTTCTTGAGCTGCTTCACGAAGGCCGCCGCCTGCTCGGTGTCCAGCCCGCCCTGCTCGCCGACCACCTGGTGCAAGGCGGCGTCGACATCCTTGGCCATGCGGTGGGCATCACCGCAAACATAGAAGTGGGCCCCGCCCTTGAGCCACGCCCAGAGTTCGGCGGCGTTCTCCCGGATGCGGTCCTGGACGTAGATTTTTTGCGGCTGGTCCCGCGAGAAGGCCAGGTCGACACGCGCCATCTTGCCTTCGGCCAGGAAGCGCTTCCATTCATCCCCATAGAGATAATCCGTGGCCTGATGCTGATCGCCAAAAAAAAGCCAGTTGCGGCCGGTCGCACCGGTGGCGATGCGTTCCTGCACAAAAGCCCGGAAGGGGGCGATGCCGGTGCCCGGCCCGACCATGATGATATCCCGGCTCAGATCCGTCGGCAGGCCGAAATGTGACTCGGCCACAAAGACCGGAATGGGGGTTTTCCGACGGGTGGCGCGGTCCGCCAAAAAGGTGGAGCACACGCCGTAGCGCCGGCGGCCGTTGGATTCGTAGCGCACCGGGGCCACGGTCAGGTGCACTTCCCGAGGATGGAGCTTGGGGGACGAGGCGATCGAATACAGCCGGGGCATCAGGCGGCGCATGAGATCCACCAATTCCTGCGGCGACAATTTCGCCCCGGGAAACTCCTCCAGCAGGTCGATGAATTCTCGCTGACCGAGAAAGGTCTCCCGCAAGGCATCGGCGCCCGGGCCCGGTGCCAGCAATTCCGCGAGCGTGGCCTGCTCTTTCGGCTGGGTGGTCTTGGCGGCAAAGGTCTCGAGGGCTCTTTTGGTCGGACTGGCCAGCGAGAGCTTGGTGGTCAGAGCCTCCCGCAGGCTGATCGGCGCGGAAAATCGCGGCGGCATCACCGGCTCGTTGCCCGTGGCCCCGAGCAGGGCGATGATTTCCTCCACTATCTGCGGACGATTGGAGGCATAAACACCCAAGGAATCCCCCACAGAATAAGTCAGGCCGCTGCCCGCAATGTTGATGACCAGGTGCCGGGTGTCCTTGCTCGAGCCATCCTTGTTCAGCACCCGGTTTTCCTGCAAAGTGGCGGGAAGCGGATTGTCTTTGGTGTAGGCGCTGAAGGGCGGGGTGGAAACGTTCATGGTGAAGGTGAGGGCGATGTGGCTACCGTGGCAGAAGCGGCCCATTTAAGCCATATTGAATCTCGTTGCGCCCTCCCGTCGCTCGTGCCATTCAGCCCGCTTCCATGGAACTAGTCCGCATCCAAAAGTTTATCGCCGAGTCCGGCCTCTGCTCCCGCCGGGCGGCGGAGCTGGCGATCGTGGCGGGCGAGGTTTATGTCAACGGCCAGAAGGCCGAACTGGGCCAGAAGGTTGAACCGGGCACCGACAAGGTGACCGTCCGCGGCAAGGCGATCCGCGCCCAGGCCCAGCCGAAGCTGGCCCTCGTCATGCACAAGCCCCGCGGGGTGGTTTGCAGCAACAGCGACCCCCATGCCGAGCAGACGATCTTTGACCTCCTCCCGCGCGAGTGGGCGCGGCTGCGGCTGTTTTGCGCCGGCCGCCTGGACAAGGATAGCGAAGGCCTGGTCATCCTCACCTCCGATGGCGATCTCGCCAACAAGCTCATGCATCCGTCCAACCTGGTGGTGAAACGCTATTACGTTTCACTGGAGGAACCCTTCCCCGCCGGCCGGCTCCGCCAACTCCTGCGCGGGGTCGTCATCGAGGGGGAACACCTCAAGGTCGAACGCGCCAATCTGGTCAATCCCGACACCAGTCGCAGCTCCACCGAACTGGACGTGCACATGCATCATGGGAAGAAACGCGAAATCCGGCAGCTCTTCACCGCCCTGGGGTTTCAAGTCCGCCGCCTCCGGCGCTACCAGATCGGGTCCCTGCGGCTGAAAGGAATTCCTTTGCGCGGCGTGAAACAACTTTCTAGCAAAGAAATCCAATCCCTCTTCGTCGTCCCGGTGGCTCATTACCGCGAGATGACGCCCTCCACTCACGATGAAAACTAACCCATCCCTCCTCCGTGTGCTGCACCACCTCGGCGCCTCCGCCGCTTTCGTCCTCTGCACTGCCCTGATGGGTGCCGAGACCCTGGCAACCGACACCGCCGTCTTCATCCAAACGGATCCCCAGGCCCCCGTGATCGCCCGCCTCAAGGCCGGCACCACGGTCAATGTCATCGGCGAGGCGCCAGCGGGCTGGAAGCGCATCGAGGTGGGCGGGACCTTTGAGGCTTATGTGCAGCGTCGCGATATTTCCAAGAGCCTTGAGGTCAACGAGGGCGCAAACGTTTACACCACCCCCAGCAAAACGGCCCCCGTGCTCACCGTCGCGCAGCATGGCGACAAATCTGACGTCATTGGCCTGGCGCAAGGCGATTTTGTCCAAATCAAACTCGAGAAGAAAATCCAGGGGTTCATTGCCGTCGGCGACACCGCCAACACCCCGGCCGAATCCAAGGCGGCACCCCTCGCCGCCACGCCCGCGCTGCCCGTCATGCCGGTTAGCACCGTGGGTCGCCCGGTAACCCTCACCGGCGATACCGCCGCCATGCCCCGCCTTTTTGCCGGCAAGCTCGTCCTGGCCAAGCGCGCCCTCCTGAATCCCAACCCCCTTTACGATTACCAGGTCACGGACTCATCCGGGCGCCGTTTCGCCTATGTCGACACGAAGCGCCTCCTGCTGAATGACAAAATCGAGGTTTTTCTCGATCGCGACATCACCATCACCGGCACGGTGCGAAACACTGTGGACGGCAAGGATCTCGTCATCGTCGCCGAAGCCATGCAGTTGAAGTGAGGCCGGGCTCTCTTCTGCAACTCCTGCCGGCCAGCAATTCCCACACCATGGAACTCATCGACGGCAACCGGATCGCCGCGGATATCATCGCCGAACTCAAGACCGAGGTTGCCGCCTCCCCGGGCCGCCCGCCGTGCATCGCCCTGGTCCGCGTCGGTGATGACCCCGCCTCGGTCTCCTATGTCACCAAGAAGCAGAAGACCTGCGCGGAGATCGGCATTGAGAGCCGGCTCATTTTTCCCGCTGTCACGATATCCCAGGATGAGCTTTTTGCCATCGTCGACCAACTCAACGCCGATCCCACCGTGGACGGCATCCTCGTCCAGTCGCCCCTGCCCAAGCACTTCAATGAAGTCGCAGTTTTCCGCCGCATCGCCGCCCACAAGGACGTCGATGGATTCCACACCCTGAATCTGGGCAAGCTCGCGCAGGAGGATGAGTCAGGCTTCGTCGCCTGCACCCCCGCCGGGATCATGG